>NZ_RJUL01000008.1 GCF_003751625.1 Gallaecimonas pentaromativorans | reverse complement strand
GCCAGGTTGTTGTTGAGGGTGTAGGTGTAGCTGCCGTCGCTATTCAAGACCAAGGTGCCGTACAGGCCGGTGAAGGTGCCGACGGTGCTGACGCTGGCGCCATCTGCCCCTTGGGTGTCGTTGCTGGTTAGTACGTTGCCGGTGGCACTCAGCGGGCCGTCTTCGGTGACGCTGTTGACATCGTTCACCGCGCTCGGCACGTCGTCGTTGATAGCGATATCCAGGCTGCCATTGGCAGTGGAGCCGTCGACGTCGGTGACCACCACCGCGAATTGGTCAAGCACATCGCCACCGCTGTGATCAGCGGCGCCGGTCAGCTGGTAGCTGTACTGCACGTTAGTGCCGTCAAAACCGGTGATGGTCAGCACCCCATATTGGCCAACCACTTGAATAGTGCCGCCTAAGTACTGGCCATTTACCACCACGTTAATGCCATTGATGGTGATGTTTGCCAAGCCATCAGGGGCATTGACACCAAAACTGCCGCTTTGGGTGAGGCTGGCGGCGTCGGGGTTTGAGCCATCAGCCAAGTTGGCCTCACTCACCACCTGCTCGCCACCGTCTACATCCAGGCCGGTGAGAGTAACGCCATCGTCGGTGCCGTTGATGGTAATGGTCAGGGTGGCAATGGAAGTGGCACCGAACTCGTCGGTCAGGGTGTAGCTGAAGGTATCAATCAGGGACTCGCCTTCACTCAGGCCCTGCACCGCTGCCAAGGAGTTATCGAGGTTGTAGCTGTAGGTACCGTCACTGTTCCACACCAGAGTGCCAAATTGCCCCTGGACCGAGCCGCTGGTATCGCCGCTGACCGATTGAATACTGAGCTGGGCACCGTTATCGATGTCGCTGTCCACCCCGGCACCGTCGTCGTCGTCGGTGATCATGTTGCCTTGGGCACTCAAGGGGCCGTCTTCACTGACCGCACTGAGGTTGGCGGTGGCCACAGGAGCATCGTTGGTGCCCTGAATAACAACGGTCAGGGTCGAAGTAGAGGTGCCGCCGTTGCCGTCACTGATCTGGTAGGTAAAGGTTTCGGTCAGGGTTTCGCCCTGAGCCAGAGATTGGACTTGCTCGTTATTGAGCTGGTAGGAAAAATTGCCGTCAGCGGTCCAGCTCAAGGTACCGAACTGGCCGCTGACAGTAGTGACAGCTGAGCCGTTGACTAGGGTAACGGCAAGAGTATCGCCATTGGCATCGCTGTCGTTTGCAAGCAAGGAGCCTGTTACATTGGTTATCAGGTCTTCTTGTAACAAGGTTTGATCAGGCTGAGCGACGGGCGCTGTGTTGTCCGCTTCTAATATCAGCTGATCGGCTTCGGCCGGAACCGGCCCACCTTCCCCTGGATTTCCAGCAGTCGCGTAGCCTGCGTCTGCCAATAATTCGCTGCCGGTCCGTGACACGGTCACGAAACCGGAATCTCCACCGCCACCACCAGCCCCGGCTGCCGGTGCAGCGCCGGCAGCAGAGGCTTCAAACAATTGGGTGGGGTCTAACCCTTCGAGGATCGCCTGTTGCAGCTTGGCCTGCTCCGAGGCATTGCTGGCAGCGCTGAACGCCTGCTGGCCGGGCATCTCCACATTGATGTCAGGCGAGGCAGCATATTCGGCTTGGCCGCCGTTATCCTGCTGCAGCTCAAAGCTGGCACCGTCGGTGATGAAAAGCTCGGTGCCCTTGGCGACCCGGTCGCCCTCAAACAGCTGCACCCTTGACCCGTCGGCCTGTTCAACCCATACCTGACCTTTGACATTGGTCAGCAGCCCATCAGCCTGAACAGTAAAGCGTTGCATAACCCACCTCGCACTATCGCGGACTCATATCCTTGAATTTGGACGGCGAGATGAATTGCTAAGTAATTGATTATGCTCGTCGTCTTGCCCCTGGTGTAACACCAGTTAAACAAGCATAGTCAAAATATTGACACCTATAGGCACAAAAAAAGCGGCTTTCGCCGCTTTTGCCTAAAAACTATACAGCAGTGTGAAGGAGGTCTCAGTGTCGGTCTTCTCGGTATCTGCCGGCACATCCGAGGTGTACTTGATGCGGTAGGACACTTTCATCGCCAAGTTGCCCATCACGTTGGCCTGCAGCGAAGTCACAGACTCGGTAATGGAGTTGCCATCTTCCAGGCCAATCTCGGTGTTCAGCTCCTGGCGGAACAGCGAAGTGTCAGTCAGGTGATACTCGAACTTAGCCGCCAGGCGGCCAATGGCGCCACGGTCAGACTCGTCCCCTTCTTGGTAGTCACTGCTGTCGCGGTCGATTTCATTGCTGCGGTAACCAACACCAGCCGATGCTTCAAAAAAGGAGCCGTCTTCGACTTGCCAGAAGCGGTTGCCGTAACCGGTAGAGACACTGCTCTGGTAATCGTAACCGGAGAAGCGGTCTTTTTCGTAGGCGCCACGAACGTACCAAAATTCTTTGTCGTTGAATTTATAGTCGCCCTGCACGGCGCCACGGTAACGCTCGGCGGTGGTTTCCTCGTCAGAATCGGTATAGAGAGATTCCAGGTTGTAGGTGTTGCGCCAATGCTCCATATCTTGGGTAACGTTGAGCTTACCGTTGATATTGGTGGCCTTGCTGTTCCCGGAGGTTACCAGTACCCCCAGCTCCATCGACCCTTTCCAGGTTTTCTTCTCGCCTGGGGCAGTAGCTGCATCATCGGCGTGGGCAGCCTGGGCGACCAGCATCGCCAACGCAGGCAAACCGTACTTCAACTTCATAAAACCTCTCCTCTGCAAAAGCGGGTAAAGTGTGCCTTAGCTACCCTTAAAACTCAAAAACTCAGTGTAAATTCGAAAACCCTGTTCTTTATCGGCTCGATCAACAAGATAAGAGTGAGCAAAACCAAGGCATCAAGCAGCATGCCGGCCAGCTTAACAAGGCTGATGGGGGTATTTAAGGAGTCTTTGGGTAAATTGAGGCCTCAAACCCGCTTTTTATCGGTATTTGATGGCGTAGGCCAACCCATCAGCAAGCGGTGAAGAGCAGACATTAAAAAGGCGGCCTGGGCCGCCTTTTGCTTACTTAGTTGACCTTGGGGTCCAGCTCGCCTTTGGCGTAGCGCTCTGACATGGCGTCCAGAGACAGCGCTTTAATCTTGCTGGCTTGGCCGGCCGCGCCGAATGCTTCGTAGCGGGCGATACAGATATCGCGCATGGCATCGGTGCTGGCTTTGAGGAATTTACGGGGGTCGAATTCGCTTGGCTTTTGAGCCATAGCGCGGCGCATGGCACCGGTAGACGCCAGGCGCAGATCGGTATCGATGTTCACCTTGCGCACACCGTGCTTGATGCCTTCAACGATTTCTTCAACCGGCACACCGTAGGTTTCGGGGATGGCGCCGCCAAACTCGTTAATGACCTTCAGCCATTCCTGTGGCACGGAAGAAGAGCCGTGCATCACCAAGTGAGTGTTGGGGATGCGGCGGTGAATTTCCTTGATGCGCTCGATGGCAAGGATATCCCCTGACGGCGGGCGGCTGAACTTGTAGGCGCCGTGGCTGGTACCGATGGCAATGGCCAGGGCATCAACGTGGGTCAGTTTCACGAACTGGGCCGCTTCTTCCGGGTCGGTCAGCAGTTGGCTGTGGTCAAGCACGCCTTCGGCGCCGATGCCGTCTTCTTCACCGGCGGTGCCGGTTTCCAGGCTGCCCAGCACACCCAGCTCACCTTCTACGGAGACGCCGCAGGCGTGGGCCATATCCACGGTGCGCTTGGTGACATCAACGTTGTAATCCCAGTCGGCCGGGGTTTTACCGTCGTCTTTCAAAGAGCCGTCCATCATCACCGAGCTGAAACCCAGTTGGATGGAGCGCTGGCATACCGCCGGGCTGGTACCGTGGTCCTGGTGCATACAGACCGGGATATGCGGGAATTCTTCAATGGCCGCCAGAATCAGGTGGCGCAGGAAGGGGGCGCCGGCGTATTTGCGGGCACCGGCAGAGGCCTGCACTATCACCGGGGCGTCCATTTTATCGGCCGCTTCCATGATGGCGCGCATCTGTTCAAGGTTGTTGACGTTGAAAGCAGGCAGGCCATAGCTGTGCTCGGCTGCATGGTCCAGTAATTGACGTAGTGAAATCAGGGCCATGTTTCTAATCTCCTTATGGTGTGGGAAGCTGCCTGCTCCCCTCTTATGTAATCGTTTGAATGAGTCTAACAAAACAAGGCGACGCCAGGCGCCGCCTTATCCTGCCGTGTCAGCCTTTGCTCAGCCGCGACTTTCCAGCATGGCCACTGCCGGCAGTACCTTGCCCTCGACAAACTCGAGGAAGGCGCCGCCGCCAGTAGAAATGTAGGATACCTGGCTCTTGATGCCGTACTTGTCGATGGCCGCCAGGGTGTCGCCACCACCGGCAATGGAAAAGGCGTCAGACTCGGCGATGGCCTTGGCCAGCACTTCGGTGCCTTTACCGAACTGGTCGAACTCGAACACCCCTACCGGGCCATTCCAGAGGATGGTTTTGGCAGATTTCAAAAGCTCGGCCAGGGCCTTGGCGCTGTCGGGGCCGATATCGAGGATCATGTCGTCATCGCTAACGTCCTCGGCCGCCTTGATGGTGGCTTCGGCGTCCTCACTAAAGGCCTTGGCCACCACCACATCGGTGGGCAGCGGAATGGCCACTTTGTCCATCAAGGCCCGGGCGGTATCGAGCAGGTCGGCCTCATAAAGGGATTTACCCATGGGTTTGCCGGCCGCCGCCAGGAAGGTATTGGCGATACCGCCGCCGACGATGACCTGGTCACAGATATCGGCAAGGCTGTTAAGCACATCCAGTTTGGTGGACACCTTGGAGCCAGCAACGATGGCCACCAGCGGACGTTGGGGCGCTTTCAGGGCCTTGCCAAGGGCGTCCAGTTCGGCGGCCAGTAAGGGACCGGCGCAGGCCACAGCGGCAAACTTGCCCACGCCGTGGGTGGAGGCCTGGGCGCGGTGGGCGGTGCCGAAGGCGTCCATCACGAACACGTCGCACAGGGCGGCGTATTGCTTAGCAAGCTGCTCGTCGTCTTTCTTCTCGCCCTTGTTAAAGCGCACGTTCTCCAGCAGCACCACTTCCCCGGCTTTGGCATCAACACCACCGAGGTAGTCGCGCACCAGGCGCACCGGCACACCCAGCAGATCCTGCAGGTAGTCGGCCACCGGCTGCAAAGAGCTTTCTTCGTCAAAGACGCCTTCTTCCGGGCGGCCCAGGTGGCTCATTACCAGCACCTTGGCGCCTTGGTCCAGGGCCAGTTGAATGGTGGGCAGCGCCGCCTGGATACGGGCATCGGAAGTGACTTTGCCGTCCTTGACGGGCACGTTGAGATCTTCGCGGATCAGGACCCTTTTACCGGCCAGATCCAGGTCTGTCATCTTGATGACGGCCATCAGTGCATCCTCGCAGAGAATAATCAGTTAACAGGTTTTGAAAGCCAGCAGTGGGCGGTGTCCACCAACCGGTTGGCAAAGCCCCATTCATTGTCGAACCACAGCAGCAGTTTTAAGAGGCTGCCATCGGTCACCCGGGTTTGGGTGCCGTCGACGATCGCCGAATGAGGGTTATGGTTGTGGTCCACCGACACCAGCGGCGCCGTGGTGAATTCCAAAATGCCCTTAAAGCGGCCAAGAGCGGCCTGCTGCAACAGGGCGTTGACGGCGTCCACCGTCACTTCACCAGCCATCTGCAGGCTCAAGTCCAGAGCCGACACGTTAATGGTGGGCACCCGCACCGAGATCGCTTCGAACTTGTCTTTGAACTTGGGCAGTACCCGGCCAACACCTCGGCCCAGTTGGGTATCCACCGGCACCATCGACTGGCTCATGGCCCGGCTCAGGCGCAGGTTGGGCTGATAGCTGTCCAGCACCTGCTGGTCGTTCATGGCGGCATGGATAGAGGTAGTAAGGCCCCGTTCTATGCCAAAGGCCTCATCCAGCAGCTGTACCACCGGCACCAGGCAGTTGGTGGTGCAAGAGGCGTTGGAGACGATACGGTGGCTGGCTTTAAGCTCGCCGTCGTTAACCCCCATCACCACGGTGGCGTCCACGCCCTCATCAGCGGGGTTGGACAGCAGCACTTTCTTGGCGCCAGCCAGCAAGTAAGCCTCGGCATCGAGATGGTGGCGGATCACCCCGGTGCAATCGATCACCAAGTCCACATCCGCCAGCGGCAGTTTTTCCGGATCAGGTTCGCTCAGCAGCTCAATGGCATGCTCGCCAAGATAAAAGGTGGAACCCTCCAGACGCATGGGCGCATCCAGGCGGCCATGGGTGGAGTCGTATTTGAACAGGTGGGCCATGGCGGCAGGTTCGGCGAGATCGTTCACCGCCACTACCTTCAGCTCGCCCAGCAGGTTGCGTTCAAAAAGAGCGCGCAGCACGGCACGGCCGATGCGCCCAAAGCCATTGATGGCAACCGAATAGCTCATGTGCTTCCTTGAAAAAAGGCAGGCCACCGGCCTGCCTTTGCTACCTTACAGGCCCTCAGCAACGCTGACGACGTTCTCGACAGTAAAGCCGAACAGCTTGAACAGCTCTCCGGCCGGGGCCGACTCACCAAAGGTGGTCATGCCCACTACGGCGCCGTTCAGGCCCACGTATTTGTACCAGTAGTCGGCGATAAGGGCTTCGATGGCCACCCGCTTGGTGACGGCCGCCGGCAGCACCGACTCTTTGTATTCTTTGCTCTGGGCATCGAAGACATCGGTAGCAGGCATGGACACCACGCGCACGGCGCGGCCTTTACCGGCCAATACCTCGGCAGCGTTCAGTGCCAGTTCCACTTCGGAACCGGTGGCAATGAGGATGATCTCCGGGGTGCCTTCGCTGTCCTTGATGATGTAACCGCCTTTACGCACATCGGCTATCTGCTGGGCGCTGCGGGGCAGGCAAGGCAGGTTTTGACGGCTGAAGATAAGGGCGGTGGGGCCATCGGCGCGCTCAACGGCGTGCAGCCAGGCCACAGCGCTTTCTACGGTGTCGGCCGGGCGCCAGGTGCTCATGTTGGGGGTCAGGCGCAGGCTGGCCACTTGCTCCACCGGCTGGTGGGTGGGGCCATCTTCGCCCAGGCCGATAGAATCATGGGTGTAAACGAAGATGGAGCGCTGCTTCATCAGCGCCGCCATGCGCACGGCGTTACGGGCGTATTCCATAAACATCAGGAAGGTGGCGCCGTAAGGAATGAAACCGCCGTGCAGGGCGATACCGTTCATGATGGCGCTCATGCCGAACTCGCGCACCCCGTACCAAATGTAGTTGCCGGAGGCGTCGTCTTTGGTCAGCGGTTTGGAGCCGGACCACAGGGTCAGGTTGGAACCGGCCAAGTCGGCAGAGCCGCCCATGAATTCCGGCAGCAGGGCCGCATAGGCTTCGATGGCGTTCTGGGACGCCTTACGGGTAGCAATCTTCTCGCCTTTTTCCTGGCAGGCCTGGATGTAGGCCTCGGCCTTGGCGGCAAAATCGGCCGGCAGCTCACCGTTTTGGCGGCGTACAAATTCGCTGGCCAGTTCCGGGAAGGCGGCTTCATAGGCGTCAAACTTGGCGTTCCAGTCGCTCTCGACCTTGGTGCCTTTTTCTTTGGCGTCCCAACCGGCGTAGATATCGGCCGGAATTTCAAAAGGCGCGTAGTCCCATTTGAGGAATTCGCGCGCGGCTTTAATTTCGTCGTCACCCAGGGGGGCGCCGTGACAGTCGTGGCTGCCGGCCTTGTTGGGGCTACCAAAACCGATGATGGTTTTGGTGATGATAAGGGTCGGGCGGGTCAAGTCGCTGCGCGCTTCTTCGATAGCAGCCTTGATGGCGTCAGCGGAGTGGCCATCCACGTCCCGCACCACTTGCCAGCCGTAGGCTTCAAAACGCTTGGCGGTGTCGTCGGTAAACCAGCCTTCAACATGGCCGTCGATGGAGATGCCGTTGTCGTCATAAAAGGCAATCAGCTTGCCAAGGCCCAGGGTACCGGCCAGGGAGCAGGCTTCGTGGGAGATACCTTCCATCAAGCAACCGTCGCCCAGGAAGGCGTAGGTGAAGTGGTTAACGAGATCGTGGCCGGGGCGGTTGAACTGGGCCGCCAGGCTCTTCTCGGCGATAGCCATGCCCACGGCATTGGTGATGCCCTGGCCCAGGGGGCCGGTCGTGGTTTCTACACCGGGGGCGTAGCCGTACTCGGGGTGGCCCGGGGTGCGGCTGTGCAGTTGGCGGAACTGCTTGAGGTCGTCGATACCCAGATCGTAGCCAGAGAGGTGCAGCAGGGAATAGATAAGCATGGAGCCATGGCCGTTGGACAGCACGAAGCGGTCACGGTCAAACCACTGGGGGTTCTGGGGGTTGTGGCTCAGGTAATCGTTCCACAGCACTTCAGCAATATCAGCCATCCCCATGGGGGCGCCGGGGTGACCGGATTTGGCTTTCTGGACCGCGTCCATAGAGAGGGCGCGGATGGCATTGGCGAGCTGGCGACGGGAGGGCATCAATGTCTCCTGGATGGGTCCGTACACAGGGTAAAAAATCGGCCTTAGTTTCGCCCATTTGTAGCCCCGGGGGCAAATCAGTTGCGCCTTTCATGTTGCGGCGCGATGGGCTTTAATGGTGAGGGTCACAGGCCGGGGAATTTTTGCACAGAAGTACTGGCGTCTAGACGGCCATCTGTGTAATATCGCCGCCTTAATTTTGGGGCGTGGCGCCACTGACCGTGAGGCCGCGCTTTTCTTGCCGACATTCAATGAGTTGAGTGGGAAATGACCAGACGTCTTTTTACTTCCGAGTCCGTTTCTGAAGGCCATCCTGATAAGATCGCCGACCAAATCTCCGACGCCGTCCTTGACGCTATCCTGGCCCAGGACCCGAAAGCCCGGGTTGCCTGTGAGACCTACGTCAAAACCGGTATGGTTATCGTCGGTGGTGAGATCACCACCTCCGCCTGGGTCGATATCGAAGCCCTGGCCCGTAAGACCGTTCGCGAGATCGGCTACACCAGTTCAGACATGGGCTTTGACGGTGACAGCTGTGCCGTACTGAATGCCATCGGCAAACAATCCCCCGACATCGCCATGGGCGTTGACCGCAAAGACCCTTACGAGCAGGGTGCCGGCGACCAAGGCCTGATGTTCGGCTATGCGTCCAACGAAACCGACGTGCTGATGCCTGCGCCTATCACTTACGCCCACCGTCTGGTTAAGCGCCAGGCCCACGTGCGTAAGTCCAAGGAATTGTCCTGGCTGCGCCCCGACGCCAAGTCTCAGGTGACTTTCGTCTACGAAGACGGCAAGCCGGTGGCCATCGACGCCGTGGTACTGTCTACCCAGCACAGCCCCGACATCGACCAGCCCACCCTGCGCGAAGCGGTGATGGAGCACATCATCAAGCCGGTTCTGCCCGAAGAGTGGCTGACCGACAAGACCAAATACTTCATCAACCCCACCGGTAACTTCGTGATTGGCGGCCCCATGGGCGACTGCGGCCTGACCGGCCGTAAGATCATCGTTGATACCTACGGCGGCATGGCCCGTCACGGTGGCGGCGCCTTCTCCGGTAAGGATCCGTCCAAGGTTGACCGCTCCGCTGCCTACGCTGCCCGCTACGTTGCCAAAAACATCGTGGCTGCCGGCCTGGCTGACCGCTGTGAGATCCAGGTTTCCTACGCCATCGGCGTGGCCGAACCCACTTCCATCTCCGTGGAAACCTTCGGCACCGGCAAAATTGCCGAGGAAAAGATCGACGCCCTGGTTCGCGAGCACTTCGATCTGCGCCCTTACGGCCTTATCCAGATGCTGGATCTCAACAAGCCTATCTACCAGCCGACCGCCGCCTACGGCCACTTTGGCCGCGACGAGTTCCCTTGGGAGCGCACCGACAAAGCCGACGCCCTGCGTCAGGCTGCCGGCCTCAAGTAAGCTGCAAGCATCAAAAAAGGCGCCCGATGGGCGCCTTTTTTATTGGCCTTAACGGCCCTTGCCTTTGGGCATCAGCAGCACCAAGAGATCGGTCCCCCGCTTCCCCTGCTGGCGAGCCAGCCCCTCAAGGCTTTGGGCCGGGCTTGTGACCTCAAAACCACTCTTTTTCAAGGTGGCAGTGACATCATCCAGTGATTGGCCCAGCACCGGCGCCAGGGTGCTAAGGGGCGCCTGGGTCAGCAGCCCAACGGCCTGGAACATGGCGCCGCGGCCGCCACCGCCCTGCGGCTTGGCCATGGGCACCATGGAGGCGCCGGTCAGTATCAGGCACAACAGGATGATGCCCAGCGCCAGCCCCTTCCTGAAGTAGCCTTTAAAGCCCTTCCAGTGCAGCGCCAGGTGGAACACCACCCCCAGGATCATCAGCCAGCTCAGCCACTCGTGGGCCGGGCGAACCAAACCGATATTGATATGGAAAAAGATCACCACACCGGTGACCGCTGAAATGACAAAACCCCCGATAGTCAGGGGAGTCGCCCATGCTTTCAAAGACATAACTAACCCAAAGGCAAATAAAAACCATTCTGCCCTGAGCCGTCACCAACAATTGTTAAATAGTGTTAACGTCCCAGATCGTCGAGGCGGCTGTTGCCCACATTGGGGAACTGTTTGCGGTCCGCGTCGGTGGCCGTTTCGTTGCATTCACCGGTCAGGCGTTGAAAGCGCCCGGCCCGGGCGTTATCCAGCGCCATATAGCCGGAGCGGCAATAACCGGTATCCAGCAATTTCTGGTTCACCTGGTCACTGAGATCCACGCTCTGCTCGCTGTCATCGCCGCCCCTTTTACCGCCGCTTCCTACCCCGCCTTGCGGGCCACCACGACCACCGCCAGGGCCACCCATGCCGCCTCCCGGCCCGCCCTGACGGCCATGACCGCCCGCCATTTCCTGGCTGAACACAAAGCGTTTGGAGCCATCACTGGTGATGTAAGTGGAAAAGTAAGTGCTGGGGCCATTATCATCGGTGCCGTCGTTGCGCCCCTGGCGGTCGCAACTGCAACAGGCCGTCAGCGCCATGACGCCGGCAAAGGAGAGCAGCAGGTGTCGCATGGGAATTCCTTATCAGGTGGAGTGGTTGTACCCATCTGACCTCACAAGGATGCAACTAAAGCGCAAAGAAAGGTAAAGGGTGAGCAAAGAAGTGTTGGACCGGGCCGTAGAGGCCTGTTTTCAAAAAGCCGAAGCGCAATTTGGCCGCCGTTTTAGCCGCCCACGGGTCACCTTGGATCTGCGTGGCCGGGCCGCGGGCCAGGCCCATATGGGTAAGGGCCTGCTGCGTTTTAACCGCGCCATGTACCTTGCCAACCATCAGGCCTTTATCGACGAAGTGGTGCCCCATGAAGTAGCCCACTGGCTCGCCTGGCAACTCCATGGACCCCGCATCCAACCCCACGGCCCCCAATGGCAGGGGCTGATGACCGGGCTCTTTGGCCTGCCAGCCAAGCGCACCCACGATTTTGACGTGCAGGAACAAACCTTCAGCTACCACTGTGGCTGTCGCCAGCATCAGCTGACTATCAGGCGGCATAACAAGGTGTTAAGAGGCGAGCGGTATCTGTGCCGGCGCTGCGGCGAACCGCTAAACCCCGGCAGCGCCGGTGGCGACGGCGGTCTGGCCTGAGCCTTCGCCGTTAAGGGAATTGAATTCCAGGGCAACCCCCATGGACAAAGCCTTGGACTGGGTTACGGTGGTGGCTTGGGGGTAGCTGACATTGAGCTGCTTATCACCCTTCCAGCTGACCGAGATCTCGGACGGCGGCACCTTGGCGGCCCATACCAGCTGATGGTTGGCAAAATGCCAGAATGACTGAGGCTCGAGCATCACCTCGGTGACCGGTTGCTCACCGCAGGTACGCACCATCACCACGGCTTTATAGAATTGGTTGGGGGAGGTTACGGTAGCGGTGACGTTTTTGTCACTGCAGGACGCCAACCACAAGGGGCTGGAAGCGATAAGCATTAGCTTGAGTCCTGGTGCATTGATCACGGTTTGCTCCGAACCAAAAGGCCTGAACTGGCCGAGGACCATCTTTAACCTAATATCAGCCGCTTGTCATCCTTTGTGCTTTGTAAAAGTCGACCTGATCCCAGCTCTTGGTCAGCAATATTGCCATTTGGCCACTTTCCCTGCTTGCCAAGGTTGATGGGCAATGGCAAGGTCGAGAGGTCATCAACAACGGTGTACACAACTCCCCCTATGAGATAACTCTTTTCTAGCAGGAATTAACATGTGTTCTATCTTCGGTATTCTGGATCTTAAGACCGACCCTCAAGAGCTGCGTAAAACCGCCCTTGAGATGTCCAAGCGCATGCGCCACCGTGGCCCCGACTGGTCCGGTATCTATGCAGACAATAACGCCATCATTGCCCACGAGCGCCTGGCCATTGTCGACATGAATAATGGTGCCCAGCCGCTGTTGAATGCCGAGAAGAATCATGTGTTGGCCGTCAATGGTGAGATATACAACCACAAGGCCATCCGCAAACAGTACCAGGACAAATACCCGTTCCAGACCGAGTCTGACTGCGAAGTGATCCTGGCGCTGTATCAGGAAAAGGGCGAAGCCTTCCTGGATGAGCTCAACGGCATCTTTGCCTTTGTGCTCTATGACGCCACCGACAACAGCTATCTCATCGGCCGCGACCATATGGGCATCATCCCGCTCTATATCGGCTGGGACAAAGACGGCAACTTCTATGTGGCCTCCGAGCTCAAGGCCCTGACCCCTGTGTGCAACCGGGTAGAGACCTTCCCTCCTGGGCATTATCTGTCGTCCAAAGACGGCGAGATAAAACGCTACTACCAGCGCGACTGGCAAAGCTTTGAGGCGGTTGAAAGTAACCAGAGCAGCGTCACCGAACTGCGCGACGCCCTGGACGCCGCCGTCAAACGCCAGTTGATGTCCGACGTCCCCTACGGCGTGCTGCTCTCAGGCGGCCTGGACTCGTCCGTTATCTCGGCCCTGGCCCAGCGCCACGCCGAGCGCCGCATCGAGGACGACGACCAAAGCCAGGCCTGGTGGCCCCGGCTGCACTCCTTTGCCGTTGGCCTTAAAGGCTCGCCGGACTTGCTGGCAGCCCAGGACGTGGCCAAGCATATCGGCACCGTGCACCATGAAATCCATTTTACGGTGCAAGAAGGCCTGGATGCGGTGCGCGACGTTATCTACCACCTGGAAACCTACGATGTAACCACCATCCGCGCCTCCACCCCCATGTATCTGATGGCCCGTAAAATCAAGGCCATGGGCATCAAAATGGTGCTCTCAGGGGAAGGCTCGGACGAACTGTTCGGCGGCTATCTCTACTTCCACAAAGCTCCCAACGCCCGGGAGTTCCACGAAGAGACCCTGCGCAAACTCGACAAGCTCTACCTGTTCGACTGCCTGCGCGCCAACAAGGCCATGGCGGCCTGGGGCGTCGAAGCGCGGGTGCCGTTTTTGGATAAAGAATTCATGGATGTGGCCATGCGCCTCAACCCCCAGGACAAAATGTGCGGCAACGGCAAGATTGAGAAGCACATTGTCCGTGAAGCCTTCGCCGATCTGCTGCCCGAAAAAGTGGCCTGGCGCCAGAAGGAGCAGTTCTCAGACGGTGTCGGCTACAGCTGGATAGACAGCCTCAAGGAAGTGACCGCAGCCGAGGTGAGCGATCACCAGCTGAAAACGGCCCAGTACCGTTTCCCGGTCAACACCCCCGACACCAAAGAAGCCTACTACTACCGCCAGATCTTCGAGGAGCATTTCGGTAACCTCGATTCGGTGGTAACCACCGTGCCCCACGGCAAGTCCGTGGCCTGCTCCACGCCGGCCGCGTTGGCCTGGGACGCCAGTTTCCAGAACAACGCCGATCCCTCCGGGCGGGCGGCCAAAGGGGTTCATCAAAGCGCCTATTGACCAGGAGTCGTATTCGTCATGGCACAAATCAGCGTCAAAGCCGTCCGCTACCAAGTGGACGGCATCACCTTTGAAGGCCACCTTGTCTACCACGCTGGCAGTACCCCCAGCCGGGGCCTGCTGATGGCACCGAATTTCTTCGGCATCAGCGACGCCGCTATTGCCCAGGCCAAACGGCAGGTGCGTGAGAACAGCGTGATCTTCGTGGCTGACCCTTTCGGCGTGGACACCCGTCCCCAAACCCCGGAACAGGCCATGGCCGCCATGGGCCCGGTGCGTGCCGACAACGCCATGCTGCGCCGGCGCATGAACGCAGCCCTGGATGTACTCAAGGATGAAGCCGGCAAACTGGGTGTGGCCGCCGATAACCTGGCCGCCTTCGGCTTTTGCTTTGGCGGTGCCTGTGTGCTGGAGCTGGCCCGCCAGGCCGCCCCAGTCAAGGCAGTGGCCTCTTTCCACGGCCTGCTGCAAACCCCAGATCCAGCCAGCACCAAAACCCCGCAAGGGGCGGTACTGGTGCTAAACGGCGCCGCCGATCCACTGGTACCCAGCGAGGCTATCGCCGGTTTCGAGCAGGAGATGAACAGCGTCAAGGCCGACTGGCAGCTGGTTAACTTCGGCGGCGCGGTGCACTCCTTCACCGACGAAGGAGCCGACCGCCCAGGGGAAAACCAGTACAACGCCAAGGTCAGCCGCCGGGCCTTTGCCATGATGCACGACCTCTTCGACGAGGTGCTGGCGTAAAAAAAGCGGCCTTTTGGCCGCTTTTTTATTCCCCGTAAGCCCGCCTTAACAGCAGCTCCACATCAGTACCGCCCGCCAGGGTGCCAAAGCTGTGCCCCCCTTCCCCCAACCTTGAGCGAATAAAGGCATCGGCCACCGGCCCTGGCGCGCCCTTGGCCAGCAGCGCTCCTTGCAGGGTCAGCGCCAGCAACTCGGTGATGCGCCGCGCCTGGCTTAACGGGTCGGCCTTTAAAAGATGCTGCAGCTGGCGCCAGGCCATGGCCAGCAGCGGATGCTCGCCAAAGGCGCCGTCCAGTTCGCGCTGCCAGGCATCCAGGCACTCTGACGCCTTTTGCAGGGCCCGCAGCACATCCAGCGCCTGGATATTGCCAGACCCCTCCCAAATGGCATTGATGGGCGCCTCGCGGTAAAGCCTGGCGGTAATGAAGCTCTCCATCACGCCATTGCCGCCCAGGCATTCCATGGCCTCATAGGCATGCTGGGGGGTGCGTTTACAGATCCAATATTTGCCCGCAGCCGTGCCCAGGCGCAGTAGCAATTGCTCATAGGGGTGGCTGGCGTTGTCCAGCGCCCTTGCCATACGCAAGCTCATGGCCAGGCTCCCTTCTACCTCCAGCTGCAGATCGGCCAACACCGCCGCCATCACCGGCTGCTCGACAAGGCGCTTGCCAAAGGCCTGGCGGTGGCGAGCGTGATGCACCGCCTGCAACAACGCCTGGCGCTGGCCGCCGCTGGAGCCGAGCATGCAGTCAAAACGGGTCAAAGACACCATCTCGATGATGGTCTGCACGCCCTTGCCTTCTTCTCCCAGCAACCAGCCACAGGCGCCTTTGAGCTCCACTTCGCTGGAGGCGTTGGAGCGGTTGCCGAGCTTGTCTTTGAGGCGCTGCACCTCGATAGCGTTCTTTTGGCCTTGCCACCAGCGCGGCACCAAAAAGCACGACAGCCCCGCCGGCGTCTGAGCCAGCATCAAAAAGCCGTCGGACATGGGAGCCGATAAAAACCACTTGTGGCCCACCAGTTCATAACTGCCGTCCCCCAGCGGCAGGGCGCGGGTTTCGTTGGCTCGCACATCCGAGCCGCCCTGCTTTTCGGTCATGCCCATGCCAAGGGTCAGGCCAGGCTTTTGCTGCCAGGGCCGGTTGGCACCATCGTATTGGCGCGACATCAGCTTTTGATGCCAGTCGGGCTTGAAGCGTTTGAGCACAGGAGCGGCGGCAAAGGTCATGGTGATGGGGCAACCATGGCCCGCTTCCAACTGGCAGTGCAGGTAATACTTGGCGGCGCGGGTCACATGCATGCCAGGTCCTGGGCTTTGCCAGGGCGAGGCGTGCAGCCCCTCTTTCACCGCCAGGGCCATCAGCTGATGGTAACTGGGGTGATACTCCACCACATCGATGCGATGGCCAGTACGGTCGTGGCTGTCAAAGACGGGGGGATGGGCGTTAGCGGCAAAGCCCAGAGCCAACATGTCGGGCTGGGTCAGCAGGCGGCCGTAACGGTGCAACTCGTCGATACTGGCCGCCGCCCCTTCGCGGCGCACCCCTTCGATCAAGGCGGTATCCAGGGCAAAACCGTCCACATCCTCTAAAGGCGGCGTCTGGTTTTGGACGTCATGGGTGGAAAACATGATCACCTCCTTATGGTCCAACCACCATGGCACCGCCCCGCCAACAGGTCAAAAAAACCTTGCTGAAGGAAGCCTTGCAAAATTGCCATTGGCCGCCCTTTGCCACCGCCAGCTCCGGCCCTTGGGACTAGACTATAAGCATGTGCTCAGGAGGTGCTATGGAACATCGGGATCGTCTGCGTACCTTGCGTATTCGCACGCAACATCTGTGGCGGGATGCCCTTAAGGAAAGGTTGGGAACCTTCCCACTTTGGGATGCCAATGAAGTGGTGGATCACCTAAAAGGGGTGCCGACCATGGCTGCCGATACGCTTTGCCAGCAGTTGGCAGAACAGGGCTTTTTATTGGAGCTGATTTGGGGTGACGAGCTGCGCTATCCGGCGTTTATGGTGGCCGGTGGCGAAGTGTTTGAGGAAATGCCCAAGCTGATATCACTTATTAATCAGCGCCTTGATAACGAGTTGGACCGCTACCTATGGCTGACCCAATACCAGATGGAGCTAAACTCGGTGCCGGCCGAGTTGCTGTCCAGCCGGGAAGGCCGGTTACTGCTGATGGCCTTCCTGACCGAATAACGGCGCGGCCAAGCCGCGCCTTGGCCTTAACGCCGCAACACCCCTACCAGTCCCAACACAATGCACACCGCCCCGGCGATGTAGAAGGTCATGGTACGGCTGTCGAGCTCACCGGTAAGCTGCGACTCAACGGTTTTACTTAAGGTCTGGCTTTCCTGGTAACCCCACCAAGCCAAGGCCACGCCTACAACCAGTAATACCAAGCCTATGATCCGCTTATTCATTTCGATCTCCTTTTCATCAAGATGCTGCGTTAACAGCTTCCCACACCCAATCTAAATATTCTATTAAACCAAACTAAAACACCCATTTTTAACAATAAGTCACCTTCCGTAGACTGGCCTGGTCAATTCGGAGGAACAGCAATGACCAAGCCTGTCTACACATTACAAAATGGCGCACCCGTTACCCAGGATGAGATTTCCACTACCGCCGGCCGCCGTGGCCCGCTGACATTCGACAATATTCATCTCTTTGAAAAATTAGCGCATTTTAACCGCGAGCGGATCCCAGAGCGGGTCGTGCACGCTCGTGGCAGCGCCGCCCATGGCACTTTTACCCTGACCCAGAGCCTGTCGGATCTGTCCATTGCTGATTTCCTGCAACAAGAAGGCCAGCAAACCCAGGTGTTCCTGCGTTTTTCCACCGTCGCCGGCGGCCAGGATTCGGCCGACTATGTACGGGACGTGCGCGGCTTTGCCCTGCGCTTTTACACCCAACAAGGCAACTACGACATCGTCGGCAACAACACCCCGGTGTTTTTTATCCGCGACCCGCTCAAATTCCCGGATTTCATCCACTCCCAGAAAAAAGATCCCCGTACCAACCTGCCCAACCCGGCGCACCATTTCGAGTTCTGGGCGCACCATCCTCAATCACTGCATCAGGTCACTATCTTGATGTCCGACCGGGGTATCCCCAAAAGCTACCGCCATCTCAACGGCTACGGCTCCCATACCCTGAGCCTGTACAACGCCAAGGGTGAGCGCGTTTGGGTAAAATGGCACTTCAAAACCAACCAAGGCATTGCCAACCTCAGCGGCGAAGAAGCGGCCCGCCAGGCGCCTTTCGCCGCCCAGCAGGACTTGGTCAGCAGCATCGATAACGGCGATTTCCCGTCCTGGACCGTGAAGATCCAAGTGATGAGCGAGGCCGAAGCCCGCCAGTACCGCATCAACCCATTCGACTTGACCAAGGTCTGGCCGCACCAGGACTTCCCGCTGCGCACCATCGGCACCCTGGAGCTTAACCGCAACGTGGATAACTACTTTGCCGAGACCGAGCAGGTGACCTTCAGCCCCTCTAACCTGGTGCCCGGCACCGGGGTGTCCCCTGACAAAGTGCTGCAAGGCCGCCTCTTTGCCTACGCCGATGCTCACCGCTACCGGGTGGGAACCAACCACAACCAGTTGCCGGTCAACAGCCCGCGCTGCCCGGTTAACCACCTCCAGCGTGACGGTGCCATGGCCGGCATGGGTTGCCCGGTGCATCAAGGTGCTGGGGTGAACTTCTCCCCCAACCATCGCGGCGACGCGCCGGTTGCCGCCCCGGCCCTCGCTGAGCCGCCCATGCCTTTGGAAAGCGACGCCTGGCTTGGCCAGTTCGACGACCAAGACAGCGACAACTTCAGCCAGGCCGGAGACCTGTTCCGGCTCTTTGACGACGCTCATAAAAACCGCCTGGCCGCCAACATCGCCGGAGGCCTGAGCCAGGCCAGCCCCGACGTCCAGGCGCTGATGCTGGCCCAGTTCGAAAAAGCCGATCCCGATTATCGGGCCCGGGTAGAGGCCGCTTTGGCAAAACTGGCCTAAGCTCAAAACTCGTGTCGAGGGGAGACCAATATGAGTGCACTTTGGGATTATCTGGCTGACATGGCCTTCAACGGCTAAAAGAAAAAGCCTCCGTCAGGAGGCTTTTTTTTGCGTGGATTTTTGTGCTTTCTTATCAGAGTTCTTAGGTGCAGGGGGCGCGGCCTTTTCAACCTTGGGCTGGCATTGCCGGGTTTGTGGGCGCTCGCCAAAATGGTTAACCGGGGTACAGGTACCACCGGCCAAGGCCGACACCAGCAGTAGTGTGAACACTGGCATATCCTGTTTGTGTTGACCGCTTCATGCTAATAAAAGCCCCTGCAAAGCTCAATCCACCGCCACCGGATCGCCCTGCCAATGGAAGAATACGACGACATCCTCACATTTTGGTTTGGCCTGCTGGATGACAGCGGCATGTCGGCGCCGCTGTATCAAAAGCGCTGGTTTGCCACCGATCCCGGCCTTGATAACGAGCTGCGCCTGCTGTTTGGCGCCGATCTCAGCGCCGCGGCCAAAGGCCACCATCTCGACTGGCGGGAAACCCCCGAAGGCCGGTTGGCGCTGATACTGCTGCTGGACCAGTTCAGCCGCAATATCCACCGCGGTACCGCTCAGGCCTTCGCCCAGGACCACAAGGCCCAGCAACTGGTGGAAGAGGGCCTTGCCATCGGCCATGACCAGGCCCTGGCTCCGGCCCAGCGCATCTTCTTCTACATGCCGCTGATGCACGCCGAAGACCGGGCCCTGCAGGCTTTAGGGGTAGAGTGTTTTGCGCGTCTGCTGCGCCTGGTGCCAGCAGCCATCAAGCCCGTTATTGAGGACAACCTGCGCTTTGCCTGCCTGCACCGGGACATCATCTACCAGTTCGGCCGTTTCCCATATAGAAACAAAGTGTTAGGTAGAGCTTCATCGCCAGAAGAGCAACAATGGCTGGCTGATAACCCCGGCGGATTTGGCCAGGGCTGAGCGCCTGTTCCTGCCTTGCTCGGGGCAAACAGGGGGAGTAAGGTGATTTGATAGCCACGCACAGGGACCCGCCCATGAAAAACCTGATTGCCTTTGCCACCCTCCTGGCCGCCAGCACCGGCGCTTTTGCCACCAGCGCACCGCAAGGGGCCAAGGAATACATTATTTCTCCCAAAGATGGCGCCACTGTCGGCACCACCTTTACCGTGAAATTTGGCCTCAAAGGCATGGGCGTTGCCCCGGCCGGCACCAATGTGCCCAACACCGGCCACCATCATCTGCTGATCGATGTGGATAAACTGCCCGACATGGCCCTGCCTCTGCCGGCAACCGACCACATCAAACACTACGGCGGTGGCCAGACCGAAACCCAAATCACCCTGCCTCCCGGCAAACACACCCTGCAACTGGTACTGGGGGACTACGCCCATGTGCCGTTCCAGCCGGTGGTGGAGTCCAAGAAAATCACCGTTACCGTCAAATAAGGCAAAGGCGCCAAGCGGCGCCTTTTTTAGTGGAGTTTTTATGAGCGATCTCAGCCAGCACCCCGAGTTGCAACCTTGCCCGGCAGGGGCAGCCCGTCCCGAACGCGAGGCCTACCCCATGAAAGGGCGCGAGCTTAACCCGGGGCTGATGGTGGCGCGGGCCCTGCCCCAGCGCCAACGCCGCCTGATTGGCGCCTGGTGCTTTTTGGATCGCATGGGGCCGCTGGATGTCACCGAAGACCATCGCCTTAACGTTGCCCCCCACCCCCACATCGGTTTGCAAACCGTGACCTGGCTTATCAGTGGCGCCATCCGCCACCGCGACACCCTGGGCATCAACCAGGTTATAGAGCCGGGCCAGCTCAACCTGATGACCGCCGGCAACGGCATCGCCCACAGCGAAGAAGGGCTCACCCCTATTGGCCAGCAGCTGTTCGGGGTGCAGTTTTGGGTAGCACTGCCCAAAGAGCAGGCCAATTGCGCCCCGGCCTTTGAGCACTTTACCGATCTGCCCCGCTATACCGAGGGCAAGGTCACCCTGACCCTCTTTGCCGGCGATTACGCCAGCCAGAGCGCCCCGGCCAAGTACTTTACGCCCCTTTTTGGCGCCGAGCTCAAGGGTAGCGGCGAGTTCGAACAGGTGCTGGAGCCGGGCTTTGAATACGGCTTATTGCTGGTCAAAGGCGAGGCCCGCCTCGACGGCCAGGCGATGAGCACCGACCAGCTTTATTATCTGGGTACCGGCCACCACCAGACCCGCCTTGAACTCACCGACGCGGTGATCATCTGCCTGGGCGGCAAGCCCTTTGGCGAGGACATTGTGATGTGGTGGAACTTCGTGGGCCGCAGCACCCAGGAAATAGCCGACGCCCGCGCCCGCTGGCAGGCCGGCGGCTTTGGCGACATTCCCCAATACCCGGGCTCTCCCACCCCGGCGCCAGAGTTGCAAGGCAACCTCAAGGCAGGGCATTAATCCGAAAAAAACGACAATTCAAACCTAAATTTCGCCATTTAAATCCGCAGATCCGAACATTATCCTTGGCTCATACCCTGTTCGGAGGATTGATCATGACGCAGCCACGCACCATCAAAGGCCTGGTACCGGGCCAAAACACCAGCGACGGCGCCGGTGTAAAACTGAAACGGCTGATCGGCACCCAGATGCTGCCGGACCTGGACCCCTTCCTGTTGCTGGACGAGTTCAGCTCCGACAGCCCTGATGATTACCTGGCCGGCTTTCCCAACCACCCGCACCGCGGCTTTGAAACCGTCACCTACATGCTCAATGGCCGCATGCGCCACCGCGACAACAAGGGCAACGAAGGCCTGTTGGAAAGCGGCGACGTGCAGTGGATGACCGCCGGCTCCGGCCTTATTCACTCGGAGATGCCCGAGCAAGAGCAAGGGCTGATGCGCGGTTTTCAGCTGTGGGTGAACCTGCCCCGGCGCGAGAAGATGAAAGCGCCTCGCTACCAGGACATTGCCAGCACCAACATTCCGGTGGTCAGCGATGGTAACGGCAACAGCGTCAAGGTGATTGCCGGCCGTTACGGCGAAGCCACAGGCCCGGTAGACGGCGTGACCCTGGACCCTTTGTATCTGGACATCACCCTGGCCCCCGGCCAGTCGTTGACGGTGCCGGTACCCAAGGGCCACAACGCCCTGGTGAACGTCTTTGAAGGGGCGGTCAGCATTGGCGGCAGCGCCATTGCTAAAGGCAATATGGCAGTCCTTAAAGACGGCGACGCCGTGACCTTCGAAGGTGGCAGCGAGCCGGGGCGCTTTTTGCTTATCGCCGGCCAGCCGCTACTGGAGCCGGTGGTCCGTTACGGGCCCTTCGTGATGAACAGCTCCGAAGAAATCGCCCAGGCCGTTCAGGACTACCAGGCCGGTCTCTTCTAACAAAAACGCCGCTGATGCGGCGTTTTTTATGGCTGGCCGAAAATGGTAATCGTCATCAAAAACAGTCAGTTATTGAATAACGTCTGAACCGGTTGGCCGCCGGGGGCCGGTTGCACTCCCAACTCGGTTTGCCAGGAGTATGCTGGGCCTTGCCATTTTTTCGCCAAGGCAGCGTGATCGGCCCTTGGCTTGCTGACATTGACGAGGGACGCCATGACTCAAACCATTGCCGACTACATCATCGAAGTGCTTTCCCTTGCCGGGGTAAAACGCATCTGGGGGGTCACCGGTGATTCCCTGAACGGCCTGAGCGACAGCATGCAGCAGCGGGGCGATATTCAGTGGATGGCCACCCGCCATGAAGAAGTAGCGGCCTTTGCCAGCGGCGCCGAAGGGCAAATCAGCCAGCAATTGACCGTCTGCGCCGGCTCCTGCGGCCCTGGCAACCTGCACCTTATCAACGGTCTGTTCGATTGCCATCGCAGCCGGGTACCCACCCTGGCCATCGCCGCCCACATTCCGTCCAACGAAATCGGCGCCAATTACTTCCAGGAAACCCATCCCCAGGAGCTGTTCAAGGAATGCAGCGTCTATTGCGAGCTGGTCAGCAACCCCGAGCAAATGCCCTATGTGCTGGAGCTGGCCATGCGCAAGGCCATTTTGGAGCGGGATGTGGCGGTGATCGTGCTGCCCGGCGATATTGCCCTCAAAGCCATGCCAGAGGGCGCCAAGGCCAAATGGCAAACCCCGCAGTTGCCGCGCATCACCCCACCGCAGCCAGAGCTGGAAAAACTGGCCGACACCCTCAACAGCGCCTCGCACATCACCTTGCTGTGCGGCGCTGGCTGTAAAGGTGCCCATGAGCAGGTGCTGGCATTGGCCGATACCCTCAAGGCGCCCATTGTTCACGCCCTTCGCGGCAAGGAATACCTGGAATACGACAACCCCTTTGACGTGGGCATGACCGGTCTTATCGGCTTTTCCTCCGGTTACCACGCCATGGAAAACGCCTCTACCTTAGTCATTTTAGGGAGCAGCTTTCCCTACCGGCCCTTTTACCCCAAGGGCGCCACCGTTATCCAACTGGACCAAAACCCCGGTGCCCTTGGTGCCCATACCCAGTTGGACCTGGGCCTGGTGGGCAACGTCAAGGAAAGCCTTGAGGCGCTACTGCCGCTGCTAACGCCCCACCAGGACCGCCGGTTTCTGGACCAGGCCCTGAGCCACTACCATCAAGCGCGCAGCGAGCTGGACGAATTGGCATCGGGCGAGTCGCGCCAGGGCATTATTCACCCCCAATACCTGGCAAGGCTCCTGAGCGAGCAGGCCAGCGAAGACGCCATTTTCAGCTGCGATGTGGGTACGCCGACGGTGTGGGCCGCCCGCTATTTGAAAATGAACGGCAAGCGGCGCCTGCTGGGCTCCTTTAACCACGGGTCCATGGCCAACGCCCTGGCCCAGGCGCTTGGCGCTCAATCGATCGATAGCGGCCGCCAGGTGATCGCGATGTGTGGCGACGGCGGGCTGAGCATGCTGATGGGGGATCTGCTGAGCCTCAAGCAGTTGCAGCTGCCAGCCAAAATCGTGGTCTTTGACAACCGTTCCCTAGGCTTTGTCGCCATGGAGATGAAGGCCTCGGGGTTTTTCTCCCACCATACCGACCTTGAGAATCCCGATTTTGCCGAGGTGGCCAGGGCCATGCATATCGATGCCGAATCGGTGGCCGACCCTAAGGCCCTACCCGATGCCATCGCCAGGATGCTGGCCAGCAGCGGCCCTTATCTGTTGAGCGTACGCACCGCCAAGCAAGAACTGGCCATGCCACCTAAGGTAAAACTCGAACACGCCAAGGGCTTTGGCCTGTACATGCTAAAAGCGGTGCTGAACGGCGATGCCAGCCAACTGGTGGAGCTTGGCAAAACCAACTGGCTGCGCTGACTCAAAAGAGCACCAGAATAAGGGCGGCAACCGCTACCGCGCCGCCCAGGCCCAGCCACACATAACGCCCCAGCACCACGCCGCCGGCGTACAGCGCCAGGCCCCCTTTCACTAAGGTGTTGGTGATAGCGGCCAGCACAATGCCAAATACGGCGGTATCACCGCTGATGGCTCCCGTGGCCATACGCGCCAGACTGAGGGTAATGGCGTCTACATCGGCAAGGCCGGCTGCCACCGCCACCAGCCACAACTTGTCTTCGCCAAACCAGTGGGTAATGGCGTTCGAAAGCAGCAAGATCCCGGCTATCAACAAGCCAAACTGCACCGCCGGCCACAGCTGAAAGGGCTGCGGGCTAGCCGCGCCCTGGCTGACGGCGCTGCTGCGCCGCCACAGCAAAATGGCCACCAAAGCACTGACCAGGAACATGGCGCCGATGGGCAGCCACAATGCCGGCAGCAACTCACGGTTCACCACCGCCACTATCACCAGCATCCGCGGGAACATGATGGTGCAGGCCATCACTATCCCTGCCGCCAGCAGCCTCGGCCGGTTAAGAGCCCGGTTTAGCCGCGCCAGGCTCAGGGTGGTGGCGGTACTGGAGGCAAGACCACCAAAGATACTGGTAGCCAGGATGCCGCGGTCAGTGCCGACCAGTTTGAGGGCAAAGTAACCGGCAAGGCTAAGGCCGGCAATGAGCACCACCATCCACCAGATGTTGTAGGGATTCAGGGCGCCCCAGGGCCCCAGCCGCTCATTGGGCAGAATGGGCAGTAGCACCAGCGACACCACCAGCAGCTGCAAAATGGCCCGAAATTCATCGGCGCTCAGCCGGCTAAGCCATTGGTGCATGCGTTCCTTCAGGTTGAGCACCACCGCCGTGACCACTGCCGCCGCCACCGCCTCGGTTTGCAGGCCCTGAGTGACCGCCAGCCCCAGGCACCAGGTAACCAAGGCCGCCACTACCGTGGTCAAGCCGTAGTCGCGCTCGTTGTTAACATCCAACCAGTGGGCCACCGCCAGCACCATTGCCACCGCCAGCCCCATCACCGCCACTATCCAGACCCCAAACCCTTCACTCAACAGCCCAGCCAAACAGCCCAGCAGGCTCACCAGGGCAAAGGTGCGAATGCCGGCTACCCGGCTGCCGCTGGCACCATCGCGCTCCCGCCAGCCCCGTTCCGAACCGACGATAAGCCCCAGCCCCAGGGCCAGCAGCAATTGCAACAGCGGCGATAATGGCACAAAGTGCATAGGGCGCA
The DNA here is from genome assembly GCF_003751625.1 of Gallaecimonas pentaromativorans. Taxonomy (NCBI): domain Bacteria; kingdom Pseudomonadati; phylum Pseudomonadota; class Gammaproteobacteria; order Enterobacterales; family Gallaecimonadaceae; genus Gallaecimonas; species Gallaecimonas pentaromativorans. Next base: position 182,109 of record NZ_RJUL01000008.1, on the reverse strand, counting down.
TCCTTGATAGTTTTAAACTAAATGTCTGATTTAAATAATCTCTTAGCGCAAATAAGCCAATGTTGCCTGTGCCAGGCGCATCTTCCCTTGGGGCCAAGACCGGTAGTCAGGGCAAGTAGCAGCGCCAAGCTGCTGATCATTGGCCAGGCGCCGGGCACCAAGGTGCATGCCACCGGCATTCCCTTTAACGATCCCTCAGGTGACCGGTTGCGCCAGTGGCTGGGCCAGGACAAAAGCCAATTTTACGACCAGAGCCGGGTGGCCATCATGCCCATGGGCTTTTGCTACCCCGGCAAGGGCAAGAGCGGCGACCTGCCCCCTCGCCCCGAATGCGCTCCCACCTGGCACCCGGCGCTGCTGGACGCCATGCCCGCCATTGAACTGGTTTTGCTGGTGGGGCGTTATGCGCAGGATCATTATCTTGGCGACAAGCGTACCCTCACCGAGCGGGTGCGCCACTTTGGCGATTATGGGCCGCGGTTTTTCCCGCTGCCCCACCCCAGCCCCCGCAACCTGCTGTGGCTCAAGCGTAATTCCTGGTTTGAATACGAGGTACTGCCGGCCCTCAAACGGCGCCTGGACACCCTGCAACTGTGGCCGTAACTGGCCAACCACTGAACTCAAGCATCGGGAATCTCGAACTAAAGCCAGGTAAAATGGCCGCCCCTGCGGTTTTGAGTAGTTTCTGATGTCGAGTCCCTTCTTGTTGCGCCATGGCGCCTTCTTGCGATTTTGGCTGGGCCAGACCGCTTCTTCCCTTGCCTACCAGATGCTGGTGGTGGGCATTGGCTGGCAAATGTATGACCTTACCGACAGCGCCTTGAGCCTGGGCCTGATTGGTCTCGCCCAGTTTGTGCCGCAACTGCTGCTGACCTTAGTGGCCGGCCATGTGGCCGACCAGTACAACAGGCGGGTGATTGTGATTGTCTGCCGGCTGGTGCTGGCAGGAACCATGGGCGGCCTGGTCTACGCCAACCTCAGCGGCCAGCTAAGCCCGGCCATCATCTATGTGTGCGGCGCCCTGATGGGAGCCACCCGCGCCTTTGAATCCCCCGCCACCCAGGCGCTGCTTCCCAACCTCATCACCCCGGACCAGTTCCCAAGAGCCCTGGCCCTGACCTCCGGCACCCGCGAGGCCACAGTGATCGCCGGCCCGGCCCTTGGCGGCCTGGTGTACCTGATTGGCGCTTCCTGGCTCTATGGCGCCTCGGTGGTGTTCTTTTTGGTCTCGGCGCTGGTGCTGTTGTCGCTGCAATACGAATACCAGGCCCCCCGCAAGGAACCGGCCAGCCTGAAGAGTCTTTTTAGCGGCATTCACTTTATCCGCGACAACCCGGTGGTGCTGGGGGCCATTTCCCTGGACTTGTTCTCGGTGCTGCTGGGTGGTGCTACGGCGCTGCTACCCATTGTGGCCAGGGATATCCTGCACACCGGCTCCTGGGGCCTTGGCCTGCTGCGCTCGGCGCCAGCGTTGGGGGCCTTGCTGATGTCCATCTGGCTGGCCCGCTTTCCGCTGGAAAAACGGGTGGGCAAGACCATGTTCTATGCCGTTGCCCTTTTTGGTCTCGCCACCATCGTCTTTGGCCTGTCACAAAACCTGTGGCTGTCCATGGGGGCGCTGCTGGTGCTGGGAGCGTCGGATATGGTGAGTGTGATTATCCGCTCGACCCTTATCCAGCTTGAAACCCCCGATGCCATGCGCGGCCGGGTCAGCGCCGTTAACTACATCTTTATCGGCACCTCCAACCAGCTTGGGGAGTTCGAGTCGGGGATTACGGCGGCCTGGTTCGGGGTGGTGCCAGCCATCATCATCGGCGGCATTGGCACCCTGGCGGTGGTGGCGCTGTGGATGAAAGTGTTCCCGGCCCTGACCCACAGGGATAAGCTATCCAGTTAAAAAAGGCCCCTTGCGGGGCCTTTTTTATGACGCGTTGTCCATCTGGGCTTCGAGCTTTTTGACTTCGGCCATAAAGGCTGGCCTGTCCTTGCTGTCCACCGAGGCCGCCATGGGAATTTTGGCGGTCATGGGGTTTACCGGGTGGCCATTGATATGCAGCTCGTAATGCAGGTGCGGCCCGGTGACCCGGCCGGTAGCACCGGACAGGGCTATCTTCTGGCCACGGCTGACTATCTGGCCTTTGTGCACCAGGGATTTACTCAGGTGCAGGTAGCGGCTCAAGTACTTACCGCCGTGCTGGATAACAATGTATTTGCCGGCATAGGGGTGGTTGGTGACCCGGGTCACCACGCCGTCGGCGGTAGCCAGCACCGCGGTGCCGCTGGGGCAGGCGAAATCGGTGCCGTTGTGGGGCGCGTAGCGGCCGGTCACCGGGTGGTGGCGGTGCGGATCGAAGGGCGAGCTTATCCGGTAATGGCGAGCGGTGGGGAAACGCAAAAAGGCCCGGGCCAAGCTGTCACCGTCTTTGTCGTAGTAACTGCCGTCGCTAAAGAGGTAGGCGGTCAGCACCTTGTCGCGGTTGAAGATACGGATGGCGTCCAGCTCGGTATCGCCAGTGGCCTGCCCATCTACAAACTGGCTCTGGCGCACCACCTGGAAGCGATCGCCGGCGCGCAGGTCACGGGCAAAATTGAGTTTGTCCTTAAAGAGGGCGGCGATACGGGCAATTTCCGCATCGGACAGCCCGGCCTTCTGGGCCGAGACATAGAAGCTGCCGTTAATTTCGCCGCTCAGGGGCTCGCTTTGCCAGGTGCCGGGAATATCGACTTTCTGGAACTCAAAATGGCTGTCGTCTACCCGCGAGAAAATCACCTGGTGGGCGAGGTTAAAGCGCAGCTCCAGCTTCTCAAGCTCGGTGCCGCTGTCGCCACCCAGCCAAAAGCGCAGGGTGTCTCCCGGTTGCAGGGTATCGAGAGCAAGAATTTCCTGGTCAGATTCGAGCACCTGGTACATGGCGCTTTGGCCCACGCCCAGGTGGTTAAAAATATCGCTAAGGGTATCGCCGGGGCGAATTTGGTATTCGATATCCGGCAAGGCAATACCGGCCTTGGCCGCGTCCTCGGCGGTGGCGACTGGCGCCTCTTCACCAGGGCTGGTATCGGCATCTTGGGCGGCAGGCTGAACAAGAGGCGGGTCCAGTACCAGCGGCACCGGCTGATGCTCTTTGGGCATCATCAGGGCGGCGGCCACCAACAAGGTCACCGAGGCAATGGCGAGCTTGTGCACCTTGGGCAGGCGGGTGAATGTCTGGATTAACTTGTCAGTCGTGTCATTGCGACGCATCAGCGTTCGGCCCTCTCAATTCACCTTTACTGCTGGCAAATACCTTGGATGGACTGCCTGGCTGGTGAGAGCGCCCGGCCCTGAAAAAGTTCAGGCCCCTCACGTCGAACTGTGACCTTATAACAAAAATGCCGCCACTTCACAAATGGCCCGCGTTAGCGCACCAGCCGTACCACCGTCTCCACATGCAGGCTATGGGGGAACATGTCCACCGGTTGCACCTTGTCGAGGCGGTAGCCACCGGCGCACAGTTTGGCCAGATCCCGCGCCAGGGAGTCCGGGTCGCACGATACATAAACCAGGGTGGCCGGCGCCATGGCCAGCAGGGTGTCTAGCACCGCGCCGTCGCAGCCCTTGCGGGGCGGGTCCAGCAGCACCACGTCGGCGTTATGGCCTTGCTGGTTCAGCTCGGCCAGCAATAGCTCGGCCTTACCGGCGTGGAACTCGGCATTGCTGATACCGTTGCGCTCGGCGTTGGCACGGGCGTCAATGATGGCTTGCTCCACCAGCTCGATACCCACCACCGACTTGGCCTTTTTGGCCAGCAGCAGCGAGATGGTGCCGATACCGCAATAAAGGTCGAACACCTGCTCGGCGCCGGTAAGAGCAGCAAAGTCCAGGGCGGTAGCGTAGAGCTTTTCGGTCTGCTCGGGATTGATCTGGAAGAAAGATTGGCCGGAAAGGGCGAAATTGAGGCCGCCGAGGCGGTCTTCAATCACGGCGCTGCCCAGCAGTACCCGCTCTTCATGGCCGAGGATGCGGTTGCCCCGCTCGGGGTTGATGTTCAGCACCAGGCTGGTCAGCCAGGGGCAGGCCTTGCCAAGGGCATCGGTTAGGGCATCGAGGCCCGGCAGGTTGTCGCCAAGGGCCACCAGCACCAGCATCCACTGGCCGGTAGCGCGCCCTTCGCGCACCATCACGCCGCGCAGCTGGCCACTGTGTTCGGCCTCGTTATAGCCTTGGATGGCAAAATCGTGCATCCAGCGGCGCACCTCGGCCAGCAGCGCCGGCACCTTGTCGCCCTGCACCGGGCAGTCGTCAGCGGCCACCAACTGGTGGCTGTGCTTTTTGAAAAAGCCGATGTCACTGACCCCGTCCTGGGCCAGCACGTTATAAAGCGACTTGTTGCGATAGCCAAGGGGGCTGCTCATGCCAAGGCAGGGCGCAATGTCGGCCTCGAGGCCACGGGCGGCCAGGGCTTTACCCACCCGCTCGGCTTTCATCTCAAGCTGCGCCTGATAATCGAGGGTACCAAGCTGGCAGCCGCCGCACTCGCTATGGCGGCAAAAGGGCTCGCGCCGCGCCGGCGAAGGTTGCAGCACCTCCAGCAGCTGGCCCTGGGCATAACCGGCCTTGATACCAAACAGCTCGGCGGTGACGGTTTCCCCCGGCAAGGCACCTGCAACAAAGACGCGGCGCGAGCCCAGGCTGGCAATGCCGTCGCCTTTATCGGTCAGGGAAGTGATATCAAGGGTCTCGATGACCTTGGACATGGTGGCTCCGGGGGAATTGGGGGAGGCGCATCTTACGGCTGGCAAGGCCCGGCCACAACAAATAATCACCAGATCTTGCCCCTGTTCACAGGCCTTGCTAGTTTGAGCCGACCGCAGCCAGCCCGTACCCGCCATGGACACGCCATTCACCTGGGATCATCCGGCCCCCTTCACCTGGGAATTGACCGTTGATGCCAGCCATATCGATGAACTGGGCCATACCAACAATGCCGTTTATGTCGGCTGGTGTGGCGACATCGCCTGGCGCCACACCACGGCCTTGGGCCTGGGGCTGGCGTGCTACCGCGAACTGGACCGCGCCATGGCCATGGCCCATGCCCAATACCACTATCTGGCCGCCGCCCTTGAGGGCGACCAACTGCTGCTGGGCACCTGGGTCTTGGATACCGACGGCAAGCTCAGCTCCCGGCGGGGCTTTCAGCTCATTCGGGTGGCGGACGGTAAAACCCTGTTTCGCGGCGAGGTGCGCTTTGTGTGCATCGAGATTAGTACAGGCCGCCCGCGCCGGATGCCGAACGCCTTTATCGAAGGATACGGTAATGCGGCGGTCTGCAAAGCCGGTTAAGGTAAAGGCCTTACACTGTTTGAATGTTTGATCCAAAGGAAAAGAAACCATGCTCCCGAATGACGATCTGCGAATTCTCGAGATCAAAGAACTGCTTCCCCCCATCGCCATTCTGGAAAAGTTTCCGACCACGGACCAGGCTGCCAAGACCGTGTCCGATGCCCGCAATGCCATCCATGAAATTCTCAACGACCGCGACGACCGCCTGCTGGTGATTGTCGGCCCCTGCTCCATCCACGACCCCAAAGCCGCCGTGGAATACGCCGCCAAGCTCAAGGTGCTGCGCGAAGAGCTCAAGGACGATCTGGAAGTGGTGATGCGGGTCTACTTTGAAAAGCCCCGCACCACGGTGGGCTGGAAGGGCCTTATCAACGACCCCTACATGGACAACAGCTGCAACATCAACGACGGCCTGCGCATTGGCCGCAAACTGCTGCTGGATCTCACCGACATGGGCGTGCCCACGGCGGTGGAATTTTTGGACATGATCACCCCCCAGTACCTGGCAGACCTCATCAGCTGGGGCGCTATCGGCGCCCGCACCACCGAATCCCAGGTACACCGGGAGCTCGCCTCCGGCCTTTCTTGCCCGGTGGGCTTTAAAAACGGTACCGACGGCAACATTAAAATCGCCGCCGACGCCATCCGCAGCGCCTCGGCGCCGCACCACTTTTTGTCGGTGACCAAGTTCGGCCACAGCGCCATTGTCTCCACCGCCGGTAACGAAGACTGCCACATCATCCTGCGCGGCGGCCAAGCCCCCAACTACAGCAAAGAAGACGTGCAGGACGTCACCGACAAGCTGGCCAAGGCCAAGCTTCGCCAGAAGATCATGATTGATTTCTCCCACGCCAACAGCCTCAAGCAATACCAGAAGCAGCTGGACGTGGCCGAAGACGTGGGCGGGCAAATCGCCGGCGGCAACAGCGCCGTGTTCGGGGTGATGATTGAAAGCCACCTGGTGGAAGGCCGCCAAGATCTGGTGGAAGGCAAGGCGCCGGTTTACGGCCAGTCCATCACCGATGCCTGTATCGGCTGGGACGCCACCGACAAGGTGCTGCGCGAACTGGCTGCCTGCGTCAGAAAACGCCGCACCTCCTAAATAGGCCTTTCCTAAAAAAGCCGCCTCGGGGCGGCTTTTTCAGTAGCGGATAAAATCGGCCATCACCTTGGCCACCGCCAGGCCGTCGTGGCCCTGCTGGTAGCTTTCAAGGGCTGGCCCTGCCCGGTCTTCGCCGATATCGGCCCAGCGCTTTTTCAAGAGCGCCGCGCCGTAGTCGGCGGTAAATTCCGGGTGGCCTTGGAAGGCCAGCACCTTATCGCCCATATGAAAGGCGGCATGGGGGCAAAAAGCATTGGCCGCCAGCAAGGTGGCACCGGGAGGCAAGGCGGTAACCTGGTCGCGGTGGCTGCAAATCAGTTTAAAAACGGGCGTCTCGGCCTTGAGCCAGACTGGCTGGCTTTGCCACTGATAATCCATCACCCCCACTCCCCAGCCGCCTTGGGCGCGCTCGGCGCGCCCGCCCAGGGCATGGGCCAGCAGTTGGTGGCCAAAGCAGATGCCCAGCAGTTTTTGCCCCTGCTGGTGGCGCACGCGCAGGTAATCGGCCAGCCGCAACACCCAGGGTTCATCGCTAAAGGCGTCGGCCTTGGAGCCGGTTACCAAGAGGGCGTCGAAGGCGCTGGGATGTTCGGGATAGATACCGTCGATAACGCTGAAGATCTCGCTTTGTACCTCAAGGCCAGCGGCGCCAAACAGCTGCTGGAACATATGGCCATAGCCCAGATACTCATCGAGAAACTCGGGATGCAGGATATCGGTTTGCAGCAGGGCGACTTTCACGGGCAGGCTCCAAAAAAAACGGCAAGGTCACCTTGCCGTTTTTTCACCTGGGCATCAAGCCGTGCCTTTGAGGGCCTTAAGATCGTTGCTGCGCCGCTTTTCGGCGCGCCGCACCAGCAGCCAGCTGATAAAGGCGGCCAACGACACCACCAGGATGATCAGCGTTGCCAGGGCATTGACCTTGGGGGAGATCCCCATACGCACCGAGCTGAATACTTCCATGGGCAAAGTGGTGGCGCCGGGGCCGGACACAAAGCTGGCGATCACCAAATCGTCGATAGACAAGGTAAAAGACAGCAGCCAGGCCGCCGCCAGGGCCGGGGTCAGCAGTGGCAGGGTGATGGTCATAAAGGTCTTGAAGGGCGCCGCGCCGAGATCCATGGCGGCTTCTTCCAGGCTTAAGTCCATCTCCCGCAGCCGCGAGGTGATCACCACCGCCGCATAGGCCGAGCAGAAGGTGACGTGGGCTATCCAGATGGTGACCATACCGCGGTCCTGGGGCCAGCCCAGGGTGTTGGCCATGGCCACAAACAGCAGCAGCAGCGACAGGCCGATAATAACGTCAGGCATTACCAGCGGCGCCGTGACCATGCTGGAAAACGCCGTCTTCCAGCGGCTGGGGCGAAAACGCACCAGCACAAAGGCGGCCATGGTGCCCAGCACCACGGCGGTGCAGGCGGTAAAGAACGCCACCCGCAGGCTTACCCACACCGCACTCATCAGTTGGTTGTCGCTAAACAGCTCGCCGTACCATTTGGTGGAAAAACCGGCCCACACCGTCACCACCCGGGCGCTGTTAAACGAGTAGATGATGAGAATAACCATCGGCGCGTACAGGAAGATAAGGCCCAGCACAAACCAGACCCGGGCCGGGCTCAGTCCACGCAGCGAAAACCGGCTCATTGTTCGCCCTCCAGTTCCTTGGCTTGCTGGTGGTTGAAATAGGCAATCGGCAGGCACAATAGCGCCAGCATCACCACCGCCAGGGCGGCCGCTACCGGCCAGTCGCGGTTAGCGAAGAACTCGTTCCACAGCACTTTACCGATCATCAGGCTCTGGGGGCCTCCCAGCAGCTCGGGGATCACAAACTCCCCTACCACCGGGATAAACACCAGCATGGCACCGGCAATCATGCCGGCCTTGGACAGCGGCAAAGTCACAGTGAAAAACGCCTTCCAGCCCCGGGCGCCAAGGTCGGAGGCCGCTTCCAGCAGGGACTGGTCGTGGCGGCTCAGGTTGGCGTAAAGGGGCAGCACCATAAACGGCAGGTAGGCATAAACCACGCCGATATACAGGGCAGTGTTGGTATTGAGGATATGCAGCGGCTCGTGAATAACCCCCAGCCACATCAAAAACTGGTTCAGCAGCCCCTGATTTTTGAGGATGCCTATCCAGGCATAGATGCGGATAAGAAAGCTGGTCCAGCTGGGCAGCATGATCAGCAGCAGCAGCGCCGGCTGGGTGCTGGGCTTGGCGCGGGCAATGGCATAAGCCATGGGGTAGCCCACCAGCAGGCACAGCAAGGTGCTGATGGCCGCCACCTTCAAGGAGTTGAAATAGGCATCAAAGTAGAGGCCGTCACCGGCCAGCCACACGAAGTTGCCAAAGTTCATCACCACCTTGAGGGTATCGTCAGCCCATTCCAGCAGCGGCTTGTAGGGCGGAATGCCGACAATGCTTTCGGAGAGGCTGATCTTCAGGACGATGAGAAAAGGCACCACGAAGAACAGCAGCAGCCAGGCAAAGGGGATGCCCATTACAAAGCGGCGACCGGGGATCTTCATCATCAGCTCCTCAGCACCATGGCGCTGGCGGACTCCCACCACACGTACACATCGTCACCCCAGGTGGGGCGCTCGCCGCGGCGTTCGATGTTGGTGTACTGACTCTGGATAAGCTGACCGGAGCTCAGGCGGATGTAATAGACCGAGTGAGAGCCAAGATAGGCAATGTCGTGAACCTTGCCCTGGGCCCAGTTGTATTGGCTGTCTTCCGGCGCCTCAAAACTCACCTGCATTTTTTCGGGGCGCACCGCTACAAACACCATGGGATCTTCCATGGAGGTGGTGACGCCGCGCGACACAAACACCGGTACCGGCAGCTCGGGAATATGGATGATCGCATGGTCGGGGGCGTCGTCGGTCAGCTCCCCTTCAAACATATTCACCGAGCCGACAAACTCGGCGGTCATGCGGCTATTGGGGCTTTCGTAGATGTCCAGCGGGCTGCCCTGCTGCACTATCCAGCCTTCGTTCATGATGGCGATGCGCTGGGCCATGGTCATGGCCTCTTCCTGGTCGTGGGTTACCATGACGCAGGTTACCCCCACCGACTCGATGATCTGCACCAGCTCCAGCTGCATCTGGGTGCGCAGCTTTTTGTCCAGCGCCCCCATGGGCTCGTCCAGCAGCAGCAGCTTGGGCTTTTTCGCCAAACTGCGGGCAAGAGCCACCCGTTGGCGCTGGCCACCGGAAAGTTGCTGGGGTTTGCGCTGGGCGTAATCGGTCATGCGCACCAGGCGCAGCATTTCATCGACCCTGGCCGCGATTTCTGCTTTCCCCAGGCCGTCCTGCTTGAGGCCGTAGGCAATGTTCTGGGCCACCGTCATATGCGGGAACAAGGCATAGGACTGGAACATCATGTTGATGGGGCGCTTGTAGGGGGGCAGTTCGGTGATATCCACACCGTCTACCAGAATGCGGCCACTGGAGGGCTGCTCAAAGCCTGCCAGCATCCTTAGCAGGGTACTTTTACCCGAGCCGGAACCGCCCAGCAGGGCAAAGATCTCGCCCTTGTTGATCTCCAGGCTGACGTTGTCCACTGCCTTGACCTGGCCAAAGAATTTGCTGACGCCTTCAATGGTCAGCAGCACTGGGGGCGTTGCGATAGGCGCTTCGCTGCCAGTTGTTGCCATTGCTACCTCCAAAAACAACAGGGCCGGGCTAAACCCGGCCGCTTTGATTACTGACCAGATTTGACCTTGGTCCAGACTCGGGTCCGAACACGCTCTACCTTCTGCGGCAAGATGGCGAAGGTAAAGAGGTGGGCCTCGGCCTCGGCGGTGGGATACACGCCGGGGTTGTTACGTACCTTTTCATCCACCAGCGGTGTAGCGGCGCTGTTGGCGTTGGCGTAAGACACAAAGTCAGACACCCGGGCGATGTTTTTCGGGTCAAGCATGAAGTTCATGAACTTGTAGGCCTGCTCTGGATGCGGGGCATCGGCGGGGATAGCCATCATGTCAAACCACATGCCGGCGCCTTCCTTGGGAATGACGTAAGACACCTTGACGCCGTTTTTGGCTTCTTCGGCGCGGGTGGCCGCCTGCAGCACGTCACCGGAGAAACCGATGGCCACGCAGATGTCGCCGTTGGCGAGATCGTCAATGTACTTGGAGCTGTGGAAGTAGGTGACATAGGGCGCCACTTTGCCCAGCATCGCTTCAACCTTGGCGTAGTCGCCGGGGTTTTCCGAGTTGGGGTTCAGGCCCATGTAGTTAAGGGCGGCAGGCAGCACTTCGGAAGGGGCGTCCAAAAAGGCCACGCCGCACTTACTGAGCTTTTCCATGTTCTTGGGGTCGAACACCAGGGCCCAGCTGTCGGTGGGGGCATCGGCGCCCAGTACCGCTTTGACCTTGTCGGGGTTAAAACCGATGCCGGTGGTGCCCCACATGTAGGGGAAGGCGTGCTCGTTACCCGGGTCGTAGGTTTCGAGGATCTTCATCAGCTTGGGGTTGAGGTTGTGCCAATTGGGCAGCTTGCTCTTGTCCAGCTTCATAAAGGCGCCGGCCTGAATCTGTTTACCCAGGAACTGGCCGGAAGGCACCACTACGTCAAAGCCGCTACGCCCGGCCAACAGTTTGGCTTCGAGCATCTCGTTGCTGTCGAAAACGTCGTAGGTAACCTTGATACCGGTCTCTTTCTCGAACAGCGGCACGCTCTGTTCGTCGATATAGTCGGACCAGTTATAGATGTGCAGGCTGGCGTCATCGGCCAGGGCAGTGGCGCTCATCAGGGCTAGGCCTGCCAGGGCGAACACGGACTTGTGCATGGAAGTCTCCTTCAGGTTTTGGTCAAACCTGCCTTGCCGGGGGCAGCCGAAACGGCACACCGCACTCGAAAGCACGTTAAGACCCACTTCAATGGCAACCCGGGAAGCCGGGCGCTTACATCCCAATCAAAACCCTGGCAGGCAAGCCAGGACCCTATTGCCCAAAACCGGCAGCATCCACTGCCAAGGTTTGGAATGCTTTGCTTTTTACGCCTAGAGGTGGGTCGCACCCCAGGTTTGGAAAGGAGCTCAAATTTTCGCGTAATATAATCGCAAATCCGGCCTTGCCAAACGGTTTTTTCATCCCTCGGGCAGATTTTTTTTATCTATGAGAGCTGCACCAAAATGCAGGTGCCAAGTCGCCTCTTCCCAGGCCATTGCTGCGGCCGGGGTGGCGCTCGTCAAGCATAGGAACAACAAGGGAAAAATGCGAAAAATCAGGGCGATTTCCAGGCCCGCTTTGGCGCTGCCCGCCACGCCATTGCCCTGCATGAATACGCACCAGGGGGATAAGAAAAACGCCGCAGCAGCGGCGTTTTTTAGCGTTAGAACAAACCCAGCGGCTTTTCGTCGTAACTCATCAAGATGCACTTGGTCTGCTGGTAGTGGTCCAGCATCATCTTGTGGGTTTCGCGGCCAATACCGGAGCGTTTGTAGCCCCCGAAGGCGGCGTGGGCCGGGTACAGGTGGTAGCAGTTGGTCCAAACCCGGCCGGATTGAATACCCCGGCCCAGGCGATAGGCACGGGCGGTGTCGCGGGTCCAGACCCCGGCGCCAAGGCCAAAGCTGGTGTCGTTGGCAATGGCCAGCGCTTCGGCCTCGTCCTTGAAGGTGGTAATGGCAAGGGTCGGCCCGAAGATCTCTTCTTGGAACACCCGCATGCTGTTGTTGCCCTTGAGCATGGTGGGCTGCACATAAAAGCCTGATTCCAGGCCAGACACAGTGGCCCTGGCGCCGCCCATCAGCACTTCGGCCCCTTCGCTGCGGCCGATATCCATGTAGGAAAGAATTTTCTCCAGCTGCTGGTTGGAGGCCTGGGCACCAATCATGGTCTCGGTGTCCAGCGGGTTACCCTGGCGCAGCCCTTTGGCGCGGGCCATTACCTTCTCCATAAAGCGGTCGTAGATGGACTCCTGAATAAGGGCTCGCGACGGGCAGGTACACACCTCACCTTGGTTGAAGAAGGTCATCAGCAGGCCCTCGACGCATTTGTCGAGGAAGGCATCGCCGTGGTCCATTACGTCTTCAAAGAAGATGTTGGGGGACTTTCCGCCCAGCTCGAGGGTTGCGGGGATCAAAAGCTTGGCGGCGTTGGCCATGATCCGCGAGCCCACCGGGGTGGAGCCGGTAAAGGCGATTTTGGCAATGCCGGTGTGGGTGCCAAGGGCTTCCCCGGCTTCGGCGCCAAGGCCGTGGACGATGTTCACCACCCCGGGCGGCAGCAAATCGCCAATCACTTCCATCAGCACACAGATGGAGGCCGGGGTCTGCTCGGCGGGTTTGAGCACCACGCAGTTACCCGCCGCCAGCGCCGGCGCCAGCTTCCAGGCCGCCATCAGCAGCGGGAAGTTCCAGGGAATGATCTGCCCCACCACCCCAAACGGCTCATGGAAGTGGTAGGCCACGGTGTTTTCGTCAATCTCGCTGATGCTGCCTTCCTGGGCGCGGATACAACCGGCGTAGTAACGGAAGTGGTCCACCACCAGCGGCACGTCGGCATTGAGGGTTTCACGGACCGACTTGCCGTTGTCCCAGGTTTCGGCCACGGCCAGCATCTCGACATTTTGCTCGATGCGATCGGCAATGCGCAGCAGCAGGTTGGAGCGTTCGGTGACCGAGGTTTTGGTCCAGGTGGCGGCCGCCTTGTGGGCCGCAGCCACGGCTTTGTCTACGTCTGCCGCGCTGGAGCGGGGCACCTTACAAAAAACGTTGCCGTTGACCGGCGAGAGATTGTCCAGGTACTGGCCTTCTACCGGCGGCTGCCATTGGCCACCGATGAAGTTTTCGTAACGATCTTTAAAGTTAACCACAGCGTTAGCTTGACCAGGTTGAGCATAAATCATGCTGCATTCCTCTGTTGTTGTATTGCGGTTACTATGGCTGCCTACTGCCAAGGACACTTGCCCCTGAGTTGCAAAGACTTGCCTCACACACTCATCGGGCCAGATAAGGATAGACGCTTACGTTAAGGTGATGTGCCACCGGAGGAATTGCGTTCATGCAAAAGCTCGAATTACTGCACGGCGATAAAAGACGAAAGGAAGCGGTCGAAAACCGGCTCTGTTTCAACGGCCCCCAAGTCGAGCTGGCCATTTACGACACCTACGAGCCGGCCAGCCAGGTGGCGCTCAGTTCCGAGAACCTGCTGTACTGCGCCATGCTCAGCGGTACCAAGAGCATGCACGGCGTCAGCGACAGCCCGCAGCTTTTTTTACCCCACGAATCTTTTGTGCTGGCGCCGGGCCAACCGGTGTGGATAGATTTCCCCGACGCCCGCCCGCAAACTCCCACCACCTGCCTTGCCATCGACATCACCCCGGCCCGTATCGAGCAGGTGGCGCAGATGCTAAGCGACCAGCGCGACCCGACTCTTGGCCCCTGCCAGTACCAGGCCAAGGCGGTACATTGCCGCCATAACGGCGAAACCCAGCGGCTGCTGGAACGCTTGATAGGCACCTTTATCGAACCGGTGGCAGAACAAAAAATTCTTATCGAGCTGCAACTGACCGAACTGGTGATGCGCCTGCTGCGCCAGCAAAGCCGTGACCTGCTGTTAAGCGCCGTCGAACAAGGGCAGATCCACCACGGCCTGCTGGCCGCCATGCAGCAACTAAAAGACGACCCCAGCCAGCACCTGGACATGGACCTGCTAAGCCGGGCCGCTTGTATCTCCAAGGCCCAGCTTTACCGGCTTTTTAAACAGGAGCTGGGCCAGACCCCAGGGGAATATCTGCAGCAGCTGCGTATCGAGCAGGCCCGGCGCTGGCTCACTGAAGGCCAGATGAGCGTGACCGAAATCGCCTTTGAACTGGGCTACCAGAGCCTGTCGCACTTTAACCGCCGCTTTAAGGCCGCCGCCGGGGTCACCCCGGGGCGCTATCGCCAAAAGCTCAATTAAAAAGCCCGCCGATTGGCGGGCTTTTTGTTGCCAGCACCCCTTACAGGGCAGACCGGAAGATCGCCACCACCTGGGCGTGGGTGGCAAGGCGCGGGTTGGTGAGCATGCAGGCGTCTTTCTGGGCGTTCTCGGACATCACCCCAAGGTCGGCTTCTTTTACCCCAAGGACGCTGAGGTTCGCAGGAATGCCGATGGCCGCTGCCAACTCGCGAATGGCGCCAATACCAGCCTCGGCCGCTTCGGTGACGGTCATGCCCAGGGTATCGAGACCCATGAAATCGGCGATGTCAGCATAGCGCTCGGGGCAGGCAATCAGGTTGAACTCGCACACATGGGGCAACAATACCGCGTTACAAACCCCGTGGGGCAGGTTGTAAAAGCCGCCCAACTGGTGCGCCATGGCGTGCACATACCCCAAAGAAGCGTTGTTAAAGGCCATGCCCGCCAGGTACTGGGCGTAACACATGGCGTCGCGGGCCTCGAGGTTCTGGCCGTTGGCAACCGCCGGGCGCAGCCATTTGGCGATGAGGCGAATGGCCTTTTCCGCGCAGGCATCGGTGATGGGGTTGGCGGCGGTAGACACATAAGCCTCGATGGCGTGAGTCAGGGCGTCCATGCCGGTGGCGGCGGTCAGGGCCGGCGGCTTACCGACCATCAGTTTGGGGTCGTCAATGGCCACCAGCGGAGTGCAGCGCCAATCGACAATGGCCATCTTCACATGGGTGTCGGTGTTGGTGATGATGCAAAAGCGGGTCATCTCCGAGGCGGTGCCGGCGGTGGTGTTCACAGCAATCAAGGGGGTCATGGGCACGGTGCTCTTATCCACCCCTTCGTAATCGCGAATATGGCCGCCACCGGCTGTCACCAGGCCGATGCCCTTGGCGCAATCGTGGGCACTGCCGCCACCGAGGGAGACGATAAAGTCGCAGTCGTTGTCCTGGTAGACCTTAACCCCATCGTGGACGTTGGTGTCGGTGGGGTTAGGCTCGGCGCCAGGGAAGATAACCGCATCCACGTCGGCGGCCTTGAGGAAGGTGGCGATTTGGTCCGACACCCCCATTTTGTGCAGGCCAGCGTCGGTGACGATAAGAGCCCGGCGCGCGCCCAGCTCACGGGCCTTGGGGCCCACTTCGGCGGCGCTGCCCAGCCCCATCAGGGTGACGCAGGGAATGAAAAATCCAAAGGTTTGATCGGCAAGTGCTTTGATAGCCATGACATGCTCCTTCATTGGAAGATGGCTGTTATGAAGTGGGCCCAGTCTGCGCTCAAGATCCTTATGGCAACCGGATCTCGATCAAAGAGCAGGCCCTTGCTGCACTAATAACCCTACGAAGAGTGCGCCCATCAAACTTGCCTGCCAGAGTCATCGGGCCAGTAAAAAAGCCTTTACTGAAAAGCCCCACCCGGCGCCACCGGTTCAGCAATGAGCTGGTAAGCTTTTAAAAAGCCAACCAAAAGATACCCCTATGAAAAAACGCATTATTGCCTTTGCCGCCCTGGCCCTGACCGGCTGCGCCCAACTTGCTAGCCTGACCGGCTTTAGCATCAGCCAAAGCGAGCTGCAAAGCCGCCTCAACCAGCAACTGGACGGTTGGAGCCAGGATTTGGGTAAGGAATTGGGCGTAGAAACCCACATCGACCAGCTGGATATCAAACTGGCCGACCAAAAAGCGCGGATAGATGTTGGCGGTGAAGCCGCTCTCAGCAGGCTATTCAAGGCGGTGCCACTGGCCATTCACCTGTCGGTGGAGGGCACCCCGTCACTGGAAGGCAAAGCGGTTTATCTACGTAACGTGCGGCTGTTGGCCGCCAAGGCCGACTTGCTCGGCTACAGCGGCAGCTTGGGCCCCGACACCAGCGCCATGGGCAAATGGCTGACCCAGTACCTCGACAACCACCCGGTGTATCGCATCCCCGACAGCAGCCCCTTTGCCCATATCCCTCTCAACATGACGGTGGGCGACGGCAAGCTGCAGTTCAAAGCCGCTAATTAAGGCCTCCTGATTTGCCGTATTGTGGCGCCGGCCGCTCGGCCTTGCCCTCTTGGGCCAGCAATTGGGCCAGAGGCTGCGGGTGGCTGAAGAAATAGCCCTGGGCATAGTCGAGCCCCAGCTTGTGCATCAGGTTGGCGGTCACATCGTCCTCCACCCATTCGGCAATGCTTTTAGCCTGCATCCGGTGGGCGATGTTGCTGACCGAGGAGATGATGGTCCTGTCCAGGGGATTTTGGACGGCGTTTTGCACAAAACAGCCGTCAATCTTGATGAAATCCACCTGGAAGTGGCGCAGATAGGCAAAAGAACTGAGCCCCGAACCGAAGTCGTCGATGGCCACCTTGGCGCCGATGGAGCGGATCTGCTGCACCAGGCGGATGGCGTTGGACATCTGGTTGATAAGGGCGGTTTCGGTTATCTCAAAGCAGATGCGATGGGCCGCCAGGGGGCTGTTGTTGAGCCATTCCAAAAGGTGGTGGGCAAAACGCTCGCTGCCAAGAGAATTGGCCGAGAGGTTAACGAAGAAGCAGTCGATGGGCGCCTCGGCAAGACTGGGCCCTTGTTTGACCAGCACCTGCTCCAGCACCCATAAGTCGAGCTGCTCCATCAGATCGTAGCGCTCTGCCGCCGGAATAAAGGCGCCGGGGCCGATGATGCCGCCGTCGTCTGAACGCAGCCGCAGCAGCAGCTCCACCATCCGCTCTTCACCGTCAAAGGGCTGAATAAGCTGGCTGTAGAGCAAGAAGCGCTGCTGGGAGATGGCGGCCTTGAGCCGCGAGGCCATCATCAGCTCCTGATGGCTCATCTGCGCCATGTCATCGCCGCTGTAGATACAGACCCGGGCCCGGCCCGAGGCCTTGGCGGCATAACAGGCCACATCGGCATGGGACATCACCTCCGCCAGTGACTGGGTGCCGGGGGTAATGCTGGCAATGCCCACACAGGCAGTTACGTCGTAATCCTGGCCTTCCCAGCGGAAGTTGAGCTTGCGGGCCTCATCGAGCATCTGCTCGGCGATCTGCTTGGCCTTTTCCTGGCTGCAATGCTCCAACAGCAAGCCAAATTCATCGCCCCCCAGCCGGGCCAGGGTGTCTTCCTCGCTGCGGATAAGGCTTCGCCACAGCTGCCCCAGCTCGATAAGCAGCGCATCACCGGCGCTGTGGCCAGCACTGTCGTTTAGCACCTTGAAGCTGTCGAGGTCAAAAAAGCACAGCTGCGCCGATTTACCGGAGCGCTGCACCCTGTCGATGCAATGCTCGACACATTGCTCGAACTGGGCGCGGTTAAGAAGGTCTGTTAAGGCGTCGTGAGCGGCGGCGTGGCTGAGCTCACGCTGCAACGACTTGGTGCGGGTCATGTCCTGGAACACCATCACCGTGCCGGTAACCGCGCCCTGGGGGCTTCGCACCGGCGCCACCGAGGAAAGGATGTCAAAGCGCTTGCCACGGCGGTTGACCATCACCACATCCTGAGCCGGGTGTTGCAGGCTGTTAAGGCTCAGGCAGCGGTGGATGGGGTTATCCAGCAGCTGATCGCTATGCTCGTCGTACAGGGTGAACACCAGCTCTGCATTGCGGCCCATTGCCTCGCCACTGCTCCAGGCCAGCAACTCTTCGGCCACATGGTTGAGATAGGTGATATGCCCCTGGGCATCGGTGCACAGCACCGCATCGCCAATGGCGCCAAGGGTGACATTAAGGCGCTCTTTTTCTTCGGCCAGGGCCTGCTCGGCCAACTTGAATTCGCTGACATCCCAGTTGCAGCCCACCACCCGCACTACCCTGCCCTGCTCGTCACGAATGGCCTGAGCCATGGTGCGGATAAAGCGCAGCTCGCCATCGTCCAGTTGCACCCGGAACTGGGAATCGAGAGGCAAGCCCAGCTTGAGAGTATCGTCAAAGCGCTTTTGCAGATCCGGCAGGTCGTCGTGATGCACCCTGGCCCGCCAGCGGCTCAACAACTCTTTATCGTTCTCCGGCTCCAGTTGATAGAGGCTGTACATCAGCTCGTCCCAGTGCAGCTCTGCGGTCTCAACCTGGTATTCCCAAATACCGATGCGCCCGGCCTTGGTGGCCATGTCCAAGCGTTCCGACACGCTTTGCTGCTGCTGTTGCAGCAGGCGGATCACCGTGACATCGCGCATCTGGAACACATAATGGCGCAGCTGCCCACCCCGGCCTCGCACCGCCGCGATATGGGCTTCCAGCAGCAGATCGTCGTCAAGCTCAAACTCGAAACACAGATCAATCTGGCGATGCTTGACCCCGCCTTCTTTAAGGGACATCAGCGCCGCCCGCAGCCGGTCACGGCTGTCGTGGCTGACCATAGCCACCACGCTTTTGCCTTCCAAGGCGGCTGGCTTATTGCCCAGCACCTTGGCCAACCACCGATTGACCCGCTGCCATTTCAGCTCGGTATCCACCAGTGCAATGCCTTCGGGAGCGTTATCGAAGGTGGCGCGCAGCAACTGTTCGCTTTCCTGTTTGCCAGCCTCCAAGGCCACCCGCTCCGTGATGTTCTCTTGAAAGACGATGATGCCGCCCTGGCGATCGCTGCCGTCATACCAAGGCACCACTTCCCAGCGCAGCCACTGCACCCGGTCGCCCACCATAAAGCTGTCGCTATCACGTTTTTGGCTTTCGCCGCGCAAAGAGCGGGCATGGATGCTACGCCACTCCTCCGACTCGCTCTCAAAAACATCGTAATGGTTGCGGCCCTTGTAATGCAGGGCATCCAAGCTGTGGCTGGCGATCCACTGATCGCTGGCCGCCACATAGCGCATGCCCATATCAAAAATGGCCACCTCGCAGGGCACCTTCGACAAAAACAAGGCAAAGCGGTCTTTGTTCTGGGTCAGCTCAATCTCCCTGTCCTTGAGGCGGTTGAGCATATGGGTAAAATCGTCGGTCAGGCGCCGAAGCTCCTTGGAGTTGGCTGCTGGCAGCGCCGCGCCATAGTTGCCCCTGGCAACCTGATAGGTGGCCTGGCCCAGCAGCCGTAATGGGTAGAGCAGTCGCCTGATACCGAAGGTCAGCAGCAGGAACATCAGCACCACCAATGCCAGCAGCTGCAACAGGAAGATATTGCGAAATTTCAGGGCATCGGCCAGCAAAAAATGCTGCGGCAGAGCCCTGACCACAAACCAATAACGGCCTTCGCCGTTGGCGGTGTAGTAGACCGGGCTGATGAAAAAGTAGCGCCCGTCCTGGTGCACCATGTTGCTCAGCAAGTCCAGGCGGTCATCCTCGGTGAGCGTAAAGGCCGAGTGCATCAGGCTCGGGAATTTGTCCTGCAGGCGAAGATCTTGGCCCAACTCAAAGGCAAAGCTCTCGTTGGGCTGAGGCGAGAACAATATCTGGCCTTTTTCATTGAGCAGATAGGTGTAGGACTCGTTACGGTCGTCCACCAGGTAGCTGTTGAGGTCGTAGCGAAAATCCACATTGAGGGCGGCAAAACCGAGGCGCTTGCCGGCATCGTCTACCACCGGCGCCAGCAAGCGAACCGTGGGCAGATGGGGAATTTGGATGCGGCCAAATTCCTGGTTGAGGTTCATGGGGGAGATATAGAGCTCGCCCGGGGCCAGGCCCTGGCTGTTGATCATGTAGTCGCGGTCGCTTTTGTCTTGAAGCAAGTCATCCGTCACTTGGTGGATACGGCCGTTGTCCTGGCGCTCTACCTTCAGCAGTTCCTGGCCGCTGCCATCCAGAAGCCGCACCTGAAAGTAATCCGGGGTGTATTCCATCATCTCGGCGAAAGTATCCACCAAGGAGGCCGGGGCCGGTGCACGTGGGGATTGGGCCAACCAGCGCTTGACGTCACCCAGGCTCGCCAGCAACTGGGCGTCGTCGCGGTAGCTGTCCATGGCTTGTTGCAGGTTGAGGGTTTTCGATTGCAGCAGCTGTTGCTGCTCTTTGGTCAGGCCGCTGGCCATCTGGGAGAAAGTCAGCCATTGCACCAAGATGCCGGTAACCAGAACCGCGACCACTGCCAGCAAGGCCACTCTGTTGGTGAGGGAGACTCTGTGCATCCTGCCTTCCTTACATCCCTTGGGGATTTGAGTATTGGCAGGAAACAAAGAGAAAACAAACGCCGGCAACAAAAAGCCCCCGTGAAGGGGGCTTGGGCTCAACCGTGGTAGGAGCGGGAGAGGCGATTAACCGCGTCGATAAAGGCGCCGGCGTTGGCCGGGTCTACGTCGGGGTGGATGCCGTGGCCCAGGTTGAATACATGGCCGGGGCCTTGGCCGAAGCCGGCCAAAATGCGCGCCACTTCCTGCTCGATAACCGCCGGCGGCGCGTAGAGCATGGACGGGTCCATGTTGCCCTGCAGCGCCACTTTGTCGCCGATGCGGCGGCGGGCATCGGCTATGTCGATGGTCCAGTCGAGGCCCACGGCGTCACAGCCACTGGCGGCGATGTCTTCGAGCCACAGGCCGCCGCCCTTAGTAAAGAGCACCACCGGCACCCGGCGCCCCTCGTGCTCGCGGATAAGGCCGGCCACGATTTTCTCCATGTATTTAAGGGAGAACTCGCGGTACGCCGGGCCTGACAGCACCCCGCCCCAGGTATCGAAGATCTGCACCGCCTGGGCACCAGCTTTGATTTGGGCGTTGAGGTAAAGGGTGACGGCATCGGCCAATTTATCCAGCATCACGTGGGCCAGGGCCGGCTCGGAGAAAATCAGCTTTTTGATCTTGGAGAAGGTCTTGGTCGGGCCCCCTTCCACCATGTAGGTGGCCAGGGTCCAGGGGCTGCCGGAAAAACCAATCAGCGGCACTTCGCCATCAAGAGCGCTGCGGATGGTACGCACCGCATTCATCACATAACCCAACTCCTGCTCTGGGTCCGGCACCGGCAAGGCCTTGATGTCGGCCGCGCTTTTTATCGGGCGCTCGAACTTGGGGCCTTCGCCGGTTTCAAAGTACAGGCCCAGCCCCATGGCATCAGGAATGGTAAGAATATCGGAAAACAGAATGGCGGCGTCTAGGGCGTAACGGCGCAGCGGCTGCAAGGTGACCTCGCAAGCCAGCTCGGCGTTCTTGCAAAGGTCCATGAAACTACCCGCCTCGGCGCGAGTGGCCTTGTACTCAGGCAGGTAGCGCCCTGCCTGGCGCATCATCCACACCGGGGTTTGGTCCACCGGCTGGCGAAGCAGGGCTTTTAAGTAACGATCGTTTTTCAACTCGCGCATAATGCCGCCTCAATGTTCACAACGGCCGCATTGTAACAGCAGTTGCCACCGAACCCTTGCCGTAAATCAATACAAATCGCGGTGCAGCCGCCCTTGCTGTTGCAGCGCTGCAACGGCGGTCTCGCCCAACTGTTCATCAAGCATCGCCGATACCCCTTTGCCGATACCGCCCAAGGCGCCACAAAGGTAAAGATGGGCGCCGCCAGCCAGGTAGCGCTCAAGCAAATCCGATTGATCGGCAAGGCAATGCTGCACATATTGGCCCTGGTCGCGGGACCAGGCCTTATCCAACCGGCTTACCAGTCCAAGCTCCTCAAAAGCAGCAAGCTCGGCGCGGTAATAATCGTCTTGCTGGGCGTGGCGCTCGCCAAAAATGAGCCACAGCGGCGCCTTGTGTCCCAGGCGCTGGCGCGCCTCCAAAAAACCAAGATAAGGCGCCAGACCGGTGCCAGCCCCCAGCAGGATAAGCGGCTTGTCATCGCTGGGCAGGTGAAAGCTGCCGTGATGGCGCAGCCGTACCTTGAGGCGCTGGCCTGGCCGGCAGCTCGCTAGCAGGCCAGAGGCCAGCCCAGAGCCGCCATCGGCCAGGCGCTGCTCGCGCACCATCAGCCTGACCGGCCCCTGGTCACTGGCAACCGAGTAGGTGCGGGGCCGCAGCGGGGTGAGCTGGTCAACATAATCCTGGGCGCCAAGGCCGCAGAGCGGCGCATATTCGCGGTGCAGGGCGATGGCCTGCCAAAGGGGCAGCAGTTGGTTGTCCACCAACACCAGGGCGGCTGGGTCGAGCCCAATGCTCGCCAGCTGCGCGCGCGCCCAGGATTCCTCCCGCTGGGGTAAGACTTCGAGGAGATCGCCCGCCTGATAGGCGCCATCGACGGCCAGGTGCAGGTCGTGCACCGGCCTTTGGCTGCCGGGGTTCAAGCAGCGGTTGGCCATCACCATGGCCTCTTGCCAGTCGTCGACGGTTTCGGCCGCTTCCAGGGCCAGGCGCCCGGCCAGGTTATGGTGCCAGGCATCGATGGCACCCGGCGCGCCTCTGTCTACCTCGGTGACCGGCAGCAGCAGGCTGGCCCCTAGCTCGGTCAGCTGCGCCGCCAGCCAATGGCCAAAGGCGCAAAAATGCTGGTATTGGCGGTCGCCAAAGGCCAGCACCGCCACTTCAAGCCCGTGCAGCGACACCCCACCCTGGCTCAGCCGCTGCTGGAACGCTAATGCCGCATCGGGGGCCTGGCCTTCGCCATAGGTGGCGGCCAGCAACAACACCTGCCGGTATTGGGTGAGCTGGGCCGGCTCCAGGGTGGCGAGGGTTGCCAGATGGCTGTTTACTCCTTGGCCGTCCAGCCAGCGTTTAAGACGCTCTGAGCAGGCGGCGGCAGTGCCGCTTTGGCTGGCATAGGCGATAAGGGTATCGGCAGCGCCAGCCTGGCTGTTCTTGGGCCGGGCCCGGCGCACCACAAAGAGCCAGACCCCGGTGACCGCAAAAGAGCCAAAAGCAAGGGCCGCCAGCGACCAGATAACGTGCCCTGCCAGGCCAAAATAAAGGCCGGTGTGCAGCGCATAGACATTGGCGAGTAGCGCATCACCACCGCGGAGCTCGGAGTAGCGCTTATGGGCCAGCACCTTGCCGCTCAGGGCGTCCAGGCTGACAAAGGAATAGGCATGATGATGGGGAGCGTCCGCTTCGAGGTAACGCACCACCAGCGCTCCTTTGGGGCCACGGGGCATCTGCCAGCGGGCATAGTGGCCATCGGGCCGCACCTTGAGATACCCCTGCCAGGCCGCCTCAAGGTTTAGCCCCTTGGTCTCACTGGCCGGCGTCTTGGCCACGCTTTGTGAGGCCAGCAGCGAGGTGGCCCCTTGGCGGTACCAGTCAAAGGCGAAATAAGGGCCGGTCAGGGCCATGATCAGCAGCGGGATAAAAAACCAGGTACCCAGCAAGGCGTGAAACTGCCACAGGGCATGGCGCCCCTTGGCGCCCTTTTTCCAGGCCAGCCAGTCTTTGAGGCGGCCGATGCGATCCGGCGCCCGGCGCACTAGGCCCGCAATCAGCAGCACGATGGCGCAAAGGGCGGCGCTGCCGGTGATCACACTGCCAACGGACCGGGGCAGCAGCAACCAGCGATGGATGGCCATCACCTCGGCGAAAAAGCCGCTCAGCGCAGGCCGTGGCCCGAGAATTTGCCCGGTGTAGGGATTGAAGGCGCGCCAGTAAAGCTCTTGGCTGTTATCGACAAAATACAGAGCCCGGCCAGGCTGGGCCGGGTCGTCATCAAGATAGATGCGGCTTAAGGTCTTGCCCGGCAAGGCCAGAGCCGGCACCAGCTGCGGCGGGCTCAGCACCGCTCCGCTAACCGCCACCTTGGGAGCAGGCCAAAGCTGGGTGATGGGGTCTTCAAGGGCCAGCAAGGCGCCGGTCAGGCCCACCACCAACAACACGGCAGCGCTGGCCAGCCCCAGCCACTGGTGCACCCTGAAACTGATCCGCTGCGTCCACTTCTTTGATGACATCTGCTTATGATAACGATTTGCATTAAGAGAAGGGCCATCTTACCCGCCCCCCAGGTGCGGGCAAAGTGTTTTACAGCGAGCTGCGGATCTCGGCCAGCGCCTGTTCAATCAGGTACCGGGCTATGGTGCCCTCAACCGGCAGCGGCGGCAGGGCGTCGATATCAAAAAAAGCGGCGTCTTGCAGCTCGGCCGGGTCGACCCGAATATCACCGCTGTCATAATCGGCGATAAAGCCCACCATCATCGAGTGTGGGAATGGCCAGTTCTGGGAGCAGACATAACGGATGTTCTTCACCGTTACCCCCACCTCTTCCATTACCTCGCGGCGCACCGTGTCTTCCATGGACTCGCCAGGCTCGGTAAAGCCGGCCAAGGTGGAGTACATACCGTTTTTAAAGCGCACCGATTGACCCAGCAGCAGTTGCCGGCCGTGCTTGATGGCCACGATCATCGACGGCGAAATACGCGGGTAGCAGCGGTGTTGGCAGTGGTCGCAGTGGGTCGCCAACTCTTCCTGCACCACCCGCATCCGCGCGCCACATTGGCCGCAAAAGCGATGAGTACGGAAAAAATTGGCCAATTGCACGCCGCGGCCAGCCAGTTGGAACAGTTGCGACTGGCCCTGCTCCATAAAGGGCCGCAGGCCGCTGAACGCGCCGCGCTCCGGCTCGGCATTGCGGTCTGGCCATTCCACCATCAGCACGGTACGCCCCTGCCAGAGCCCGACATTAATGGCCGGCGCCTCGGTGTCAAAACTGGGGAGAACCGCCTTATTTCCTGTGGGTAACTGGCCTTCGTCAAGCCACACCTGATCACCCCTGACCAGTAACCACAACGCCTCATCGGTATATGAGGGGAAAGACACATACAGCTCTGACATGTTGGATTCCTTGTGGAAAAGTGTTGATCCCATCCGGCCTTTTCATTAGAGATAGAGACATGGCAGCCGTACCCGCCATGGCCAAATGAGGGAGACCACTATGTTCACCCAGCTCGAACAAGCCAAAGAAAAATGGGGCGGCGCCAGCGACACCATCGATCGCTGGCTGGCAACCCGCCAACAACTCCTGGTCACCTACTGCAAACTGGCAGCCAAGGGCCCAGGCCAATCCGCTCTGCCGGATGCCGATCAACTGGAGAACTTCTGCGCTATTTTGCTCGATTACATCTCTGCTGGCCACTTTGAGGTCTTTGAGCAGGTGGTGATGGGCTGCGAAAAACGCAGTGAAGAAGGCAAGGCGCTGGCCCAGCGCATCTACCCCAAGATAACCGACACCACCCAGTTGGTACTGGATTTCAATGACAAATACCAAGACCTAGAAGACGAAGACAGCTTGCTAAACCTTGATGGCGACTTGTCAGCCCTGGGAGAAACCCTGGAGCAGCGCTTCGCCCTTGAAGACAAGCTGATCGCCGCCCTTTACCAGCACCAAACCCAACTGGCCTAACGCTCCACCCCTCGGGCGCCGTTGGCCATGATGCGGCGCCCCACAACCCGGCTCCGGGCTTACAGGTGCTGGGCCATTACCTGAGCCTCGTCCCCGTAGTCGGGCGGTGCCTGGCGGGCACTGGCTGCAAAGCCGCAACCTTGCCAAAACCCTTGTGAACCCTGCACCGACACCAAGGTGACCTTCTTAAAGCCCTGCCTTTTGGCACACTTGAGTACCGCTTCAACCAGCGATTTCGCCCGGCCTTTACCTCTGGCCGAGGGGGCTATAGCCAAGTCGTGAAGATAGAGCCGCTCGCCGTCAGCAGGGGTGGTTTTCACCCCAAGCTTGGGTAGCGCCTGGCCATTCCAGGGGTGAGCCAGGCAATATCCCACCAGCCGGTCTTGGGCGTCAGCCAAGGCCAGGCAGGTGGCGGGGGCCAACTGCCATTTACTTTTGAGGGCCGCTTCGCTCTCTGGCTCAAGTTCTGTGTAGCAGGCGGCCTGCACCGCCATCAGTGCTGGCCAGTCGCGACTTTCGATGGCTCTGATGTTCATGGCTCGGGCAGGCGGTATTGAAAGTGGTAGAAGTGCTGGCCGTCTTTGATATCTATCTGCAACCGGCCACTGATCCCCTTGAGGGCGCCGCTACCGCTACCCGGCACCACAGAGACTTCCAGTTGCTGCTGGCCTTGGTCCATCTCCCCCTTATGGGCAAGGGCAAAGCCGCCTTCTTTACCATTGAGGCTGCCGGTAAAGACCTCCAGCGCCACATAACCCGCCGAGCCGCTACGCGGGTCGCCATAGGCCAGCATCTGGCCAAGGCTGTGACCTTTGAGGTCGCCGACGAAGGTTTTGCCCAGCAGCCAACGGCCCAGGGGGCTGTTGGCGTCTTGCTGGGCATCGAGTTTCACCTCAAAGGTGCCGGTTGCAGTGTGTTGACTCATTAGCGTCTCTCCTTGCGCCGGTAAAACCAGCAGCCATAACAGGGTCAGTATTGCGCGCATGCTACCTCCTCATAACGCCAGCAGGTAACGGGCCAGAATGGCCAACACGCAAAGCGCCATGGCCAAAAAGGTCAGCCACATACCGGTAATGCGAAACGTGTAGGGCTCATCCAGTTGCGCTACCCCGTAGCCATGTAAAAGCCGCCCCACCAGCAGCAACATGCCCGGCAGGTGCAGCAAGGCTGCGCCCTGCCCCCATAGGCTCTCGGTTAGCCACATCAGGAGCAGCGTCATGGGCACGTATTCGGTGAAGTTGCCTTGCACCCGCATGGCGCGCTCGAGCCGCGGGTCGCCACCACAGCCAATGGCCACCCGGGCGCGGCGCCGCTCACGGATGGTACGGACACTCAATGCGATCAGCAGCACCGCCAGCACGGCGGCATAAAGGGGAGTCACTGGCACCTTGCTTTCCTTGTCAGAGCATTTTCTTCGAGCTTACCAAAGTGCCGACCCTTGAGAATAAAAAAGCCGCTCGAGGCGGCTTTTTTTAAAAACTCCAGGTCAGGGAGGCGGTGTAACTGCGGGGGGAGCCGTAAAAGGCCTGATCCCAATAGAGGCTGCTGTAATAGGTCTTGTCGGTGATGTTATTGAGGTTCAGCTGCCCGGTAATGTTGGGGGTGAACTGGTATTTGGCAAAGAGTCCGTACAGAGCAAAGGCCCCTTGGTTAACCCGCACCGTATCGCCGGCGTCGTTATAGGTGGCATCGACATAGATGTTCGATTGCCAGCGCATGCTGGCCCCCAGTTTTAGGCCTTCGACTTGGCTTGGGCTGTAGCTGGCCAGGGCCTTGAAGCTCTGTTTGGGCACATAGCGGCGGGTGGTGTTGCCGTCGGCGTCTTCAATGTTCTGTTGGGTATAGCCAAGCAGCACCGAGACCTCGTCGCTCAGCTCGCCGCTCAGCTGCGCTTCAAAACCCTTGGTTTGAAAATCTCGGCCCTCGTAGATGGTTTGACCCTGGTAGCGGCCAAGACTGGTGGCCAGGTTGTTGAACTCGTTTTTAAACACCGACAGGCTGGCGTTGAGGCCGCCATTAAACCATTCGCCCTTGATACCCCCTTCTAGGGTTTTGCCTTCGGACGGCGCCATGTGGCCGCTAAGGGTGCGCTCGGTTTGCGGGTCAAAGGTTTTGGCGTAGCTGGTGTAGAGCGACAAGGCATCGGTTACGTCGTATACCACCCCGCCGTAAGGAATGACCTTGTCGTTGACCTTGGTGTCTTCAGGCTCATCGTAACTGGTGCCCTGGCTGTGGTAGCGAACCACCCGGCTACCGGCAATAACATGCAGGCTATCGGTGATATTAAGGCGAGTAGCGCCGTAAATCGCCTTTTGGGTGTCTTTGAGATCGGAGCCATCAGCACCATCAATCAGGTTGGGGTAAGGCGCCTGGCCGTGCCACTGGGTGAAATCACCAATCAGCGGAAAGCCGTTAACAAAGTCATACAAGGATTGATCGGTGAGCTTGTTCTCGACCCAGTTGGCCCCCAGCATCAGCTCGTGGCTTTTGCCCCACAGCTGATATTGGCCGGAAAGGGACAAGTCCACCTGGTTGGCGTGGCTGTCCAGGGTGTAACGGCTGGCATAGCCGATAAGGCCAGCATTGGTATCCGGGTCAATAGTGCCATAGACATAGAACAGGTCGCCGCTTTGGGTAGAGGCCCGGTAGTTATATGCCAGCTTGGCGCTCCAGCCGTTGGCAAAGCGGTGTTCAAGCTCGGCAAAGGCCTGGGTGTTGTAACTGTTCCAATAAGCCCAATCCGCCGAGGTGCTGGACGAGCGGTCAAAGTGGGTTGGCGAACCGTCGGTATAGGCCAGGGTCAGGGCGCCCCACATCGGCGACTCGGGTTTACTCTCCTGGTAATTAACGCCGACTGTCAGCAAGGTGTTGTCGCCCAGGCGGGTATCCAGCACACCGTAAAGGGACGACAGGGTCTTACTGTAAAGGTCGATGTAGGAGTCTTTGTCCTGGTAGCTGCCCACAAAACGGCCGCGCAGGTTGCTGGCCAGGCTGCCTGACACATCCACCTCGCCGCGATAATCGCTCCAGCGCCCGGCGCTCAGATTCACATAACCCCGGGTGTCGTCGGTGGGGCGCTTACGCACCAGATTGATGGTGGCGGCCGGGTTACCTATCCCCGCCATCAGGCCGCCGGCGCCGCGCAGCACCTGCACCTGGTCGTACATGCTCAGATCAATATCGCCATTGACCACATCGGAATAAAAGGGTGCACCCAGGCCATCTACCTGGATGTTGTTTATCTCAAAGCCACGGGAGGTGAAATAGGTGCGGTCCGTCTCCACCCGCTCAACCGTTACCCCCGGGGTGTAATCCAGTACCTCGTTAAGGGTGCTGAGCCGGTAATCGCTCAGCACATCCTGGCCTATCACCGTCATTGATTGCGGGGTCTGACGCTCATCCAGGCCAAGGCCGGTGCCCAAGTCGGTGATATTGCCCTGGCTGCCCAGCACCTCGATACGTTCTACCTGGTCGTCGTCGGCCCAACCGGGCTGGCTGAGCAAAATGGTCGTTACGGCAATGGCCAGGTGGGAAAATCGCGGGGTCATGGCAAGTCCTTTCGAGCAAAGGGAGTGCTGCCAATACCTGTTGGCCAGCACGCCGGTTAAGGAATGTTAATTTTCGGCATGATAATAATTATCAATATCGCGTGCAATGGGTTTTCCTGATGTAAAACAATGCCCGCTCGGCAATGTCGGCGCAAAAAAAGGGCCTTCAAATGAAGGCCCTTTAAAAAAACCAGGGAGTGGTTTTAGAAAGTGTATTCAACACCCAGGAACACGTAGCGACCCAGAGCGTCGTAGGTGGAGGGATAGGTGTTACCGTTGGTGCCAGTGCTGCTGCTGGACACGGCCGGAGCATTCCTATCGAAGGCGTTGTTCACACCCAGAGTGATCTTGCCGCCTTCCAGTACTGCAAACTGAGCAGTCAGGTCGATGTAGTTTTGAGCATTGATGTTTTGAACTTCGTTCAAGTCATCAACCTTACCGATGTGACGCCAGTTGGCTGACAGCGCCATACCCAACCACGGAGTTTCCCAGGTGGTACGCAGGTTGTGAGACCACTCAGGGTTCGGGGAACCACAGTCACCACCCCACTTACCAGCACACTCGATGGTGTCATAACCGACCACAGGTTGACTCTCAAACTTGTCGTAGTAAGTACCGACCAAGTTCAGGTGCAGAGTACCCAAACCAGCAGGCAAATCAGTGACATAGTTGCTGTTTACGTCGATACCGGTACGCTTCTCATACCCAATGTTGATGTTGGTTGCAGAGACATAGCCAGCTGAAGTACCAGAACCCTGCCACAGTGAGCCATTGGCGTTACGGTGGATGGCGTCACAGAAAGTGGCGTCACCAGTAGCCAGACATTGGTCAATGATGAAAGAGGGCGGTACGTTGCTGATGGCGTCTTTTACGTCAATATCGAAGTAATCAACGGTGAAGTCCAAGCCGTCCAGCCAAGAGGGGCGATACACAAAACCGAAGGACACGGTTTTGGAACGCTCAGGCTGGAGGTCAGGGTTACCACCTTGCAGGTAGTTAAACTGACCAGCCGGGTTGTTCATGATGTTGCCGTATTGGGCCGCGGTAACACCGGTACGGGCACATTGCTCCAGCGTTGCCGAAGGGGTGTCGCCAGAACAGGGGTCTTCATCCAAATCAAACAGTGCCAGACCGGTGGAGACGTACAGCTCACGGATGTTGGCGTGACGAGAAGCCTTCTGATAGCTACCACGCAGCTTGATTTGGCTGTTGATGTCCCAACCCAGCGCCACTTTATAGGTGTTGGTATTGATATTGGTGGAGTAATCGGAGTAGCGATAACCCAGGTCCAGGTTGAGGTTGTCTGCGAAAGGCACATCTTCAACCAGCGGCACACGGACCTCGGTGTAGTACTCGTCTACAGTCAAGGAGCCGTCTACGGCAGTGGCCGGGCCACCTTGGCCAGCACCGTCACCGGACTCGTAACCTTTATCGGGATCAAAGCTCAGCGACTCGCTGCGGTGGGTATAGCCCAGCAGCACTTGCGGACCCAGGGTCGCCCAAGGGGTTTTGATGCCGTAGTTGGTCAGGTCGCCAGTAGTGTAGGCGTTGAACTCCCGCAGCACGGTTTCGCCCTTGGAGTAGAGCGGCAGGGTCAGGTAATCAAGCTGGTCCTGAGTGATATTCTGGGGGTTGTAGATATCCCAGGGCACACAATCAGGATCGTTACCGGCACAGACAGCCTGGCCAGTTACCGGGTCGGCAATGACGTTGAGCGCATTGGCAATGGCCTTGTTGCTCATGTCGTTTTGATAGACCTCGGTCATGTTGACGTTGCCATAGTTGAATGACACGTCGTAGTTCCAGTCGTCATTGATGATGCCGCGGGCACCAAACACAAAACGCTGGTTGATGTGTTGCAGGTCATCCTGACGAGGACCGCCTTCCACGTTACGTTTGGCGATGGTCACGTCAAAGGAGTCGTTCACACCCAGGCCGCGGTCCGCACAGGCCACTTGGTATTGGGCAGCGGTGAGCAGCGGGTTGGAACAGTTGAAGGTGGTATCAACGAAGAAGGCGCCGGACTGAGCGATCTGCGCAACAGACGTATCCTTCATGTAACCCAGTTCGCTGTAGAACTCCAGGTAATCGTTGATGGTGTAATGAGCAAAGGCACCCATGGTGGTCTGCTCATCAGGGCGCTGGAAGTAGTTCAGAGGCCCGTAGTTGTATACGCGGCCGTCATAGGGAACAAACTGGCCGTTGTCGACAAAGGCATCGAGGCTGCCATCATTGGTAAACACATAGGCATCGGGGGTGGTACCGGAACCACCGCAGCTCCAATCACCGGCATGGCCACGCAGGGCACAGGCGCTGATGTCGCGGTTGTTCTGGGTTACGGCTTCGATGTTACGGTGGGTGGCATAAACGGTGATGTTGCCTTTGCCGCCATCGAGGTTGCCGCCCATGACGATGGAGAAATCATTGCTATGGCCATCGCGAATATTGCTCGGAGCCAGCGGGAAGCCGGAGTCCAGGTTGGCCTGGGCGATGTCATTGCCACTGTCATTATGATGGTCGTAGAAGCTGTGTTGGTAGTTAACCTTCACCCCTTCAAACTCGTCATCCATGATGAAGTTGACAACACCGGCCACGGCGTCTGAACCATAGGTTGCCGACGCGCCACCGGTCAGCAGCTCCACTTTCTTAACCAGCTGCACGGGGATTTGGTTAAGGTCAGCAGCGATACCGCCAGCCAAAGGCGAACCCATGACCATGCGGCGGCCGTTGATCAGAACCAGGGTCCGTTGGGAACCCAAACCCCGCAGTGAGATGGTGGCGGTACCGGTGGCACCGTTACTGTCGGTAGAAGCCTGGCCGGCAAATACCTGAGGCAGGTCGTTAATCAAATCCTCGACCCGCACCGTGCCCGACAGCTTAAATTCTTCGGCGGTTACCTGGGAAATAGGGCTTGAACTGACCACGTTGGCCGATTGCGGGATCCGCGAACCGGTTACTTCGATACGTTCAACGTTTTTGGTTTCGCTGTCAGCACTTTCTTCGGCAGCAAAAGCCGTTGATGAAAATGAAAGCAGCGCACCTACAGACAATGCCAGCCTTACTGACTGGCTTAGTTTTGATGTTGTAAACATTGCTTAGTCATCCCTTGGACATAAAATGAAACACAAGCAACGACATTTTTAACATGAATGATTATGCAATTTACATAAAAATCCCATATGCACTACCTTGATCACACTTATTGAAATAAAAAGCAAACAAAGCCCATTAAAGGCCAACCAAGAAAAAGAAAAAACCCTTTAAAATCATATTCTTACATTAACAAATAGGATGACCCCCTTTCGAATGAGGAATCGGCCTTAATGCTGTCACTCCTCCTATGGGTTTTTAACTTGTTCAAAAAACGCCATGAATTGTACAAATTTCGACCATGACACCTCTATGAAAGCGGTTTAGCGGTAAAATAAGACACACAGAGAGTTAACATTTGTAAATAAAGAGGACCCAAAGACATCGGGTTCTAAAGAGAGTTTTGAGTTGCTGCTTTAGCAGCAGTGCGTTGGAGGGACGTTTAGCTCGTGAAGGCAGAGGGTTGATTGATGTCGAATAAAGACGATCATTCTCGTTACAGACCCACTAAAGCCCAAAGCGTGCAAAAATCAGACTAAAGAAAGACCGTTTATGCTACCAGCCTTAACTAAAACGCCTCAAAGCGTCCCGCAAGACCCCTAGCTTAAACCCCAGGCGAAATACCATAAAAAAACCCGGCCTAAGCCGGGTTTTGGGTAGCTTTGAAACTTATTTTTTGGCTTCGGCTTTAGGCTTTTCAGCCTTGGACTCGTCGGCCTTGTCGCCTTTGTCGATGCCCAGCAGTTCCACTTCAAACACCAGTACGGAGTTGGGGGGAATGGTCTGCATGTTGCGGTCGCCATAGGCCAGGTCGGCAGGGATCACGAAGCGGTACTTGGAGCCCACGGTCATCAGCTGTACGCCTTCGGTCCAGCCGGGGATAACGCGGTTCAGGGCGAAAGTAATCGGCTCGCCACGGTCGTAGGAGCTGTCGAACTGGGTGCCGTCAGTCAGGGTGCCTTTGTAGTTAACAGTAACGCGGTCGGTCGCCTTGGGATGCTCACCGGTACCTTCCTTGAGCACTTCGTACTGCAGGCCGGATTTGGTGACTTTCACGCCGTCTTTCTTGGCGTTTTCAGCCAGGTATTTCTCACCGGCGGCTTTGTTCTTGTCAGCTTCTTCTTTGGCTTTGGTGGCCATTTTCTCGGAAGCAGCTTTGTCCAGGGCCTGGAGCTGGGTCTTGACGGTGTCTTCGTCCAGTTGGGCTTTGTTGTGGATGCCGTCTTCAAAACCGGCGATCACCAGCTCTTTGTCCAGCTTGATACCCAGTTCTTCCTGCTTTTCCATGGTAGTACGGATGTACTCGGCAATGCTGGAACCAATGGCGTAAGCCTGTTTCTCTTGATCGGACTTCAGCTCAACCTTTGTGTCGGTGGCCTTGTCGGTTTTTTCTTCTTTTTGTTGACAGGCTGTCACTGCCAGAACGAAGGCAGGGATCACCGCCAGCTTGAACCAGGGTTTCATAAAAATGCTCCTTAAGTGAAAGGGGCCATCCCCTTCCGTCTTTGATAAAGTCCTTATACTAAACACAAATTCCGGCATTATTAAATCTATGCCCAGAGTCCTTTTATTTTGCGTTGTGCTGCTGTTCGGTTGCAGCCCCAAACCTCAGTCACTGGCTAGCTGGCCAGTGGTGGGGAACGGTGCCTATGGCGCTGACATCAGCGTACCGGCCGGACTGGCCGCCATCAGTGGCGATCCCGAGGGGGTCGTGGTTTGGAGTTTAAAAGACAACAAACCGCGCTATAGGTTGCAAATGAATGTGGCGCCGCCAACAAAAGCCGCCCTGACCCGGGATGGCTACAAGCCGGATGACAGGCTACCAGCCGAGCCGCTGCCGGTCACCCTGGTCCGTTTTTCAGTCAATGGCGACTACCTGGTTACGGCCGACCAAACCCGCATTGCCCTTTGGAAAAGCGATGATGGTGAAAACCTCGGCTACTGGCAGGCCGGCAGCTATCGGGGCAGCCCCCGCATCGACGAACCCGGCACCAGCCAGGTACAGACCCTGCGCGACATAGCGGTATCAAGCGGCGGCAACTTCATTGCCTATGCCCAGGCCGACGGCGTTGTCACCCACTTCAACCGCATTACCGGCCGGCGCCTGGAATTTTTGGGCCACAGTGAGAAGGTTAACTCCATCGCCATGTCCGGCAACGGCCTTTATGTGCTGTCTGGCGGCAACGATCACCGCGCCTTTTTGTGGAACAGCCAAACCGGCCAGGTGGTCAGGAAGTTTGACGCCAGCAACCGAGTGGTGTTGGTGGCCATGACCGACGACGGCCGTTACGCCTTTACCGACGACGCCGACAACAATGCCGTGGTGTGGGATATCCGCACCGGCGAGGTGAAGGCTCGCCTCGTCACCAAAGCCAAGCAAGAGCTCTTTACCGCGGCCCGTTTTAGCAGCGACGGCAACCGCCTGCTCACCGGTGGCCCCGGCCGCCAGCTCATCATGTGGGACACCCAAAGCGGCCAGCGCCTGTGGCAAACCGAAGTAGGGGTATCCAAAGGCTTTGGGCCGCGCTCGGCGGTGGTTTACGCAACAGCCTTTGCCAGAGACCGGGTCTATTCGGTAAGCTCCGCCGGCCTGTTAGAAGCCTGGCCGCTGGAGAAACCCCATGAGTGATGAACGCCTAAACGATCTGGAGAGCCGCCTGGCCTTTCAAGAGATAGCCCTACAGGAGCTGTCGGACGAGATGGCCAGCCTGCAGCGGCTGGTGGAAAAGCAGCGTGAACAACTGACGCTGATGGCCAGGAAGCTCAAAGGGGTCTCGGGTAGCAACATCGCCGGCGAGCATGAAGAAACCCCGCCTCCCCATTATTGAAAAGGGCGCCGCAGGCGCCCTTATTCGGGTTTAAACAGCCCGATGATGCTTTCCTTGTCGCCCTTGGCGGCGCCTTCTGCGTCGCGGCTGGTCTGGGTCTGCTTGTAGCCGCAAGAAACACATTCAATGCGCTCGACGTTGTTTTCAATGATGAGCTGAATGCTGTCCTGCTGCTCGCACTCTGGGCACTTGGCCCCGGCGATAAAACGACGCTTTGCCATACTGACTTCCAACCTAGTAGGATTGCCGACATCACGGCAGATGTAGACCGCACATGATACACCTTCAAGACCTGCAATTGATCCGCGGCGGCCAGAAACTCTTCGACGGCGCCTCCCTCACCGTACACGCTGGCCACCGGGTGGGCCTGGTAGGCGCCAATGGCTGCGGCAAATCCACCCTCTTTGCGCTGCTGCGCGGCGAACTGGAAGTGGACGGCGGCGACGTCAAACTGCCCGCCAACTGGACCATTGCCTCGGTCAAGCAGGAAACCCCGGCCCTTGAGCGCCCCGCCATCGATTATGTGATTGACGGCGACGCCCGCTATCGGGCCCTGGAGGCCAAACTGGCCACCGCCCAGGCGCACAACGATGGCGACGCCATTGCCCGCATCATGGGCGACATAGAGCAGGCCGGCGGCTACGACATTCGCGCCCGGGCAGGCAGCCTAATGCACGGTTTGGGCTTTAACGGCGGTGACGAGCTGCGGGCGGTGTCATCCTTCTCGGGCGGTTGGCGGATGCGCCTTAACCTGGCTCAGGCGCTGATCTGCCCCTCGGATCTGTTGCTGCTGGACGAACCCACCAACCACTTGGACTTGGACGCGGTGTTCTGGCTGGCCGACTGGCTGACCAGCTACAAAGGCACCTTGCTGCTCATTTCCCACGACCGGGATTTCCTCGACGATGTGGTCACCCACATTTGCCATGTGGAGCACCAGAAGCTCAACAGCTACACCGGCAACTACGAGAGCTTCGAGCGCCAGCGCGCTGCACGCCTGGCCCAGCAGCAAGCCATGTTCGAGCGCCAGCAGACCCAGCGCGCCCATCTGCAAAGCTTTATCGACCGCTTCAAAGCCAAGGCCACCAAGGCCCGCCAGGCCCAAAGCCGCATCAAAGCCCTGGAGCGGATGGAAGAGCTGCAAGCGGCCCACGTGGACTCGCCTTTCTCCTTTGTCTTTGAAAACGCCGCCACCCTGCCCTCGCCACTGCTGGCCATCGACAAAGTGAGCCTGGGTTACGGCGACAAGCAAATCCTCAGTAACGTCAGCCTGCGGCTACAACCCGGCGAGCGCATTGGCTTGTTGGGCCCCAACGGCGCCGGTAAATCCACCCTGATTAAATTCCTGGCAGGCGGCCTTGCCCCGCAACGTGGCGAGCTGGTACCGGCCCAGGGCCTGAAGGTGGGCTATTTTGCCCAGCATCAACTGGAATACCTGGACGCGGGCGCCTCGGCGCTGTTGCACCTGCAGCGCCTGGCGCCGCAAGTGCGCGAACAAGAGCTGCGCGATTTTCTCGGCCATTTTGATTTTCGTGGCGACAAGGCCTTAGACCCCATCGCCCCCTTCTCCGGTGGCGAGAAGGCGCGCCTGGCCCTGGCCCTTATCGTCTGGCAGCGCCCCAACCTGTTGCTGCTGGACGAACCCACCAACCACCTTGACTTGGAAATGCGCGAAGCGCTGACCCTGGCCCTGCAGGATTTTGACGGCGCCATGGTCATCGTTTCTCACGACCGCCACCTGCTGCGCACCACCACCGACACCTTCTTGCGGGTGTCCCACGGCGAGGTGGCGCCTTTTGACGGCGATCTCGACGATTACCACAAGTGGCTAAAAGACCGCGAAAAAGTAGCCAACGCCGACGCCGATGCCGTGTCTGCCAAGGACAACTCGGCCCAGTCCCGCAAAGACCGCAAGCGCCTGGAAGCCGAGCACCGCACCAAAACCCGGCCTCTTAAGCAAAAGATTGAAAAGCTCGACAAAACCATGGCGAGCCTCGGTGACAAGCTGGCCACCATTGAAGGCCGCCTGGGGGACGCTGATATCTACGAAGCGGCCAACAAGGCCGAGCTGACCCGGCTCCTTAAAGAACAAGGGGATGCCAGGGCCGAGTTGGAAACGGTGGAGTTGGAATGGATGACCCTGTCCGAAGAGCTCGAAGGCCTGGACAGCGCCTTTGAGGAGCAGTTTGCATGAGCGAGACCTTCTGGGATTACTGCCTGCTGGTCTACCCCCAATGGGAAAAGCAATTGCTGGCCTGGCAGCAAAGCCACGAATTGGATGTGAACCTCTACCTGCTGGCCGCTTGGCTGGACGAAGAAGCGCTGTACCTGGAGCAAGCCACTTGGCTGGCGCTTTTGGCTGAGAGCCGCCGCATCCAGGCCCAGTGGCTGGCCCCTTACCGGGCGCTGCGCCACAGCCTTAAGGCCGAGGTTAGCCAACGCCATTATGACGAGCTTAAAACCCAGGAGCTGCGCCTGGAGCGCGAAGCCCAGCGCCAATTTATGGCCCTGGTGGGCCGCGACAGCAGCGCCCAGGATTACCCCAAAAACAAAGCGGCAGGTCCCAAGAACCTGCCGCGGTTAAAAGCGCTCTATCAGCTGCCTTGAGGCAGCGGCCTTAGTGGGCTGACAGCGCCTCGGCGCGCGCCTTGGGCGGCATGGCCCGCAGCTTGGTCACTACCGCCACCGGCAACCTCACTACCGAACCTTGCAGCGCCTTATTCCCCTGAAAATCCCAGGCATTTTTACTGGCGGTCACATTACTGGCCTTGAGCAGGCGGCATTCCTGGCGGCTGGGGGCATACCCCAGCTTGCCAGCGTAGGCGGCCAGGTAGCGTTGGGACACCGCCCCCTTGAGGGCGCAATACTCCTGGTTTGAATAGACATCGGCGGCCAGGGCCTGGCCACAGAGCAGCAGAGAGGCTAAAGCAAGCAGGGACTTTTTCACGCACGGCTCCTTAAAGTGCCAATCGGTAATCAACTGCGCACAGCGTAAAAAAGCCCCATGACAAGGCGGTGATGTTCAGGCCAGTCTTTTTGCCGCTTTTGCCCCAGATTTTCTTATCTCAGACCTTGATAAAGATCTGCCGCCGGTAAAGCCAGGCGAGCACCAGCCATTGCACCGCCAGCAAGGCCAAAGCGGCCGCCAAGGGCTGGGCGGCCGGGCTCAGCGCCGCAATCCACTGGCCAAGAAGGCTGTTGGCGATATAACGCCAGTCCACCAGGCTGGAGGCGAGATAAATCACGATGGCGTTGGCGCCGATAACGGCAAAAAACCAGCCCAGCCAGCGCAAGCGCAGCACGTCAATCAGGGCGTAGAACAGCGCCAACAGCAAGGCGCTCCAACCGCTGGTGACCAGCACGAAGCTGGAGGTCCAGAGGGTTTTATTCAGGGGCAACACCAGGGCCCACAAATACCCCAGCAGCAACAGGCCAAACCCCATGGCCGCCAGCCTTGCTGCCTTTTGCCAGGGTGGCAAGACGCCTTTTAACAGCCGCCCGGCCATCACACCTAACAGCGCATTAACCACCGCCGGCAAGGTAGAGAGCAGCCCTTCGGGGTCGGCAGGCATCTGATGGTAATGAATGCCTGGCAAAAAGTGGGCATCCACCCAGGCATTGGGGGTAAGGGCCGGGTTATCCAGGTGTCCTGCCAGCAACGCCCAGTAGCCCAGCAAGATGGTCAAGGCCACTCCCAACCAGACTCTGGGCTGGCAATGCCAAACCAGCATGGCCGCCACAAACCAGGCAAGGCCAATGCGCCCCAGCACCGAGGCGTAACGCACCTCGCCCCACTCGGCTGGCAAGCCACTGCCCCAACCGTGGTTGTAGAGCACCCCAAATACCAGCAGCAGCGCCAGGCGCTTTAGTGCCATGAGGTAAAGACGCCGCCGCGCGGCAAAGGGCTGCCCGGCCACAGCCTCGCTCCCCAGCCCCAAGGCCGTGCCGGCCAGGAAGATAAACAGCGGGAAGATACCGTCGTAGGCGGTAAAGCCGTGCCAAGGCGAGTGGTGCACCTGCATGTCCAAGCGCTGCCACAGAGGCTGCCCGGTCAAGTGATACAGGGCGGCAAACAGCAGCTCACCCCCGAGGATCCAGAACATGTCAAAACCGCGCAGGGCATCGACACTTAACAAGCGCGAAGAAGAACTCACTGCCACCTCCCTGTTTTTTGCCAAGATGACAGCGCTGTCTTTTCATTGCAAGGCCAGCCCCGTTCAGGGCCGGCAACACTTCTTAACCCAGGCTCCACAATGCTGCCCAAAGGGGGCGCTAGTCTGGCAAAAGGTGCTTAACGGAAGTGTTGTGATGATCCGGCAACTAAAAAGCCAGGCGGACCGGCAGATGGTCAGCGATATCTGGTTGGCATCAGCCCCCAAGGCCCTTGCCTACCTGCCGCGCCACCAATGGCAGCAAGAACTGTGTTGGCTTAACGAGCAGCTGCTGGCCCAAAGCGAGGCCTGGCTCTATGACGACGGCCGGGTGCGCGGCTTTGTGCTGCTGTCTAGAGACGGCCTCAACCACCTTTGCGTAGACCCAGACGCCGAGCGGCGCGGCATAGGCCGGGCCTTGCTCAGCTTTGCCCAGTCCCGTCGCCACCCGCTGCGGCTCAGCGCCCCTTGCCAGCACAAAGACGCCATCGCCTTTTTTCGCCACCAGGGCTTTAAGCCGGTCAGCGAGCAGTTGGACGGGCGCACCGGCCAGTGGCAGCTGCTTATGATCCACAGCACCAGCCAGGGCTATTTCCAACGCTAAGTCCTTGGTGTGTAAATGTGAATAAAAGAGCTTTTCTACATATTTGCTA
Organism: Gallaecimonas pentaromativorans; assembly: GCF_003751625.1. NCBI lineage: Bacteria > Pseudomonadati > Pseudomonadota > Gammaproteobacteria > Enterobacterales > Gallaecimonadaceae > Gallaecimonas > Gallaecimonas pentaromativorans. Next base: position 142,368 of record NZ_RJUL01000008.1, on the reverse strand, counting down.
ACGCAAATCTACAAGCCAAAGGCAATGGTGGGCCTTAGCATGGCTAAGGGATCTCAGTGAAGGAGTAGGTAGATGATCCGTGAAGCCCAATCGGCCCAGGACAGAAGCGTTATCCTGGCGCTTTGGCAGGCCGCCGCCCAGCAGCTGGACCCGCAATTTGCCGCGTCTAAGTGGCAGTCCTTTGCCCTGTGGCTGGACAACGAGCTGCTGCCCCAAAGCCAGGTTTTTATCTACGACTACCACGGCGTGCAGGGTTTTGCGCAGCTCAAGGGCCGTAAACTCGGCGCTCTTTGCGTGCACCCGGCGGCCCAAGGCAAAGGTATTGGCAAGGCGCTGCTCTACTACACCCTAAGCCGCTTTAGCGATCTGGAAGTGCAGCTCTTTACGGCGGCAGGCGAAGGCCAGCAGTACTTCAAGCGCCAGGGCTTTCACCCGGTTCAGGAACTGCTGGACAGCCAAACCGGCCTTTTGCAGGTGCAGATGGTCTCCACCCGCTCCAACCGCTACTTCAGTTACTGACCAGCGCCCCTTCCCGGGCCGTCGCCCAGTGGCGCAGCAGCAAGCAGAGGCTAAAAGTCAGAGCCAGGATGATAAGGGACCCCAGCACCACCCCGGCCCACTGGCCATGGTGCCAAAACGGCGCCAGATAGGTACCGCCAAGGCTTGCCCCCAGGTAGTAAAACACCAGATACAGCGACGAGGCGCTGGCTTTGGCGTGGCGAGCATTGTGGCTAACCCAGCTTGAGCAGTTGGCGTGGCACAAAAAGAAGCCGAAGGCACTGAACAAAAAGCCCAGCATGATCACGCTGATGCTTTCTCCGAGGCTCACCAGGGTTCCTACCACCATCAGGCCGATCCCCATCATCATCACCACCGGCTGGCTGAACCTGGCCGACACCTTGCCGGACAAAGCCGAGCCTAAGGTGCCGGAGAGATAGGTCAAAAACAGCAGCCCAAGGTAACGGGCCGGCAGGTTGTAGGGCGCATCCGAGAGCCGGAAGGTCAAAAAGCTGTATTGGTTAACGAAGATAAAGAAATTCAGGCCGCCAATGGCGTAACTCACCACCAGCAGGCGGTTTTTCAAGTGCCCCACCAAGTCGCGCACCATCTGTTTGGGATGCAGCTTTTGGCGAACAAACTGCTGGCTGGGCGGCAACAGCCAGGCAAACACCCCCAGCAACACCAGGCTCAGGGCGCCGGTGATGGCAAAGCCCATCTGCCAGCCCAGGGTATCGGCCAAAAAGCCCCCCAGCAGCCGGCCACAGATACCGCCCAGGCTGTTGGCGCTGATATAAAACCCCACCGCCGACACCAGCGCCTTGCGGCTCATTTCGTCGCCCATGTAGGCAATGGCAATGGCCGGCAAGCCACCGAGGAAGAACCCCTGCAAGGCCCGCAGCGCCAACAGCGCCCCGAAGCTGTGCACCTGAGACAGCAGCAAGGTGCAGCCCACGGCGCCAACCATGGTGGTGAGCATGATGGCGCGGCGCCCCAGGGCGTCGGATAGGGGCCCGTACAGCAGCAGCGACACCCCCAGCATCAGGGTGGAGAGGGTGAAACTGTAAGAGGCCGTCAACGGAGACACCCCAAATTCGCTGGCCAACATCGGCAGCAGCGGCTGGGTGAAATACAGGTTGGCGAAGATCAGGAAGGAGCCCAGGCTCATGGCCAGGGTTGCGCGCCAGAAGGCTTTGGTGCCGACCTCTATCATGGTGATTCCTCGGGTGACGAAGATCACATGATAAAGGCCGGCACCATCATCAAGAAAATATATTCAATTTATAGGTTTGATAATCAAACCTTATGCGCTTCCATCCAGGCGGCGGAACCGGTCAGGGCCGAGTGGGTCTCGATGGCCAGATACACAGGAATATCAGCCATATAGGCAGACATCACGCCCTTGTCGGTAAAGCCTTTGACGAAATTGCTCTTCAAGAAGAACTCCAGGAAGCGCGGTAGGATGCCGCCCCCCAGGTACAGGCCGCCACGGGCGCCTTGGGCCAGGGTGATGTCTGCCGCCATGCCGCCCAGCCATTCACAGAACAGGCTCAGGGTCTCGTAGCAGGTCGGCTCGCCGTCCAGGGCCATCTCGCTGATGTCGGCCGAGGTCAGCGCCTTGGGCTGCACGCCCCGTACCTTGGCCACGGCCCGGTACAGGTTGGGCAGGCCGGAGCCGGACAGCGCCAACTCGGCAGAGACAAACTCCAGCTCCTCGGCCAGGGCGCACAGCACCTTGCGCTGCATCTCGGTGGAGGCGCCAAGGGCAATGTGGCCACCTTCGCAGCCGATGGCACTCCAGCCGCCTTTTCCGTCGGGGATAAGGCTCGCCACGCCCAGACCGGTGCCTGGGCCCAGTACCGCGATAGGAGCGGTTTCCAGGGGTTTACCGTCACGCACCTGCACCAGGGCCTGGGGCGGCAACAGCGGGATGGAGCTGGCGTAGGCCACGAAGTCGTTGATGACTTCCAGCTGGGTCAGCCCCAGGTTCTGCTGGGTTTCCTTGATGGAAAAGTGCCAGGACAGGTTGGTCAGGCGCACTTCGTCGCCGCCCACCGGGCCAGCCACTGCCAGACAGGCGTGCTGGGGGGCGTAGTCGGAGACAATCTCGAGATAATGGGCGACCAGAGACTGCATGTCGGGGAAGTCGCAGCTGGCGAAGCGTTCCTGGTGGATGATGTCAAAGCGGCCGTCTGTTTTGCCAGTGACCAGACCAAAGCGGGCGTTGGTGCCGCCAATGTCTGCGACGACGTATGGAGATGTCTGCGTTGCCATGGATACCGTACCGTCTTCTTATAAAACAAATTCGTGGTAATTTATTTCCTCGGACCCTGGCGCGAAAACGTAAAAGACCCTTCCCAATGCGTAACAAAGGCAAAGCCACATCTTTTGACATCGCCCATAAAGCGGGCGTTTCGCAGTCCACTGTCTCCCGCGCCTTGCGCGGCAGTCCCCTGGTCAACAAGGAAACCCGTGATCGCATCCAGGCCATTGCCCGCGAACTCAACTACAAGGTGGATAAAAATGCCTCCAACCTGCGTAGCCAGCATTCCGGCACTCTGGCCCTGCTGCTGTTCGAGGACCCAACCCCGGACGACTCCCTGATCAACCCATTTTTTCTGTCCATGTTGGGGTCCATCACCCGCGCCTGTGCCCAGGCCGGGTTTGATCTGCTGGTGTCCTTCCAACAGCTTAGCGATGACTGGCACGCCGATTATGAAGACAGCAACAAGGCTGACGGCATTATTTTGTTAGGGTACGGTGATTATGTCGCGTACCAGTCAAAGCTTGACCAACTGGTGGCCCAGGGCACCCACTTTGTTCGCTGGGGTGCGGTGCTGCAACAGCAGCCGGGCCTGTCCATTGGCTGTGACAACTTCCAGGGTGGCCGCGATTTGGTGCGCCACCTGCTGTCCCTGGGCCGTCGAAGGGTAGCCTTTCTTGGCCACGCTTCCAATCATTACCCGGAGTTTTTTGAGCGCTACCAGGGCTATGGCGCCGCCTTGGCCGAGGCCGGTCTCAAGGCCGACCCGGCGCTGCAACTGGACGCCATCACCACCGAGCAGGCCGGCTACGAAGCCGTGTGCGCCCTGCTCGATGCCGGCCAGTCCTTCGACGCCGTGTTCGGCGCCAGCGACCTTATCGCCCTTGGCGCCATGCGCGCCTTGGCCGACCGCGGCATCAAGGTGCCCGAACAGGTGGCGGTGGTGGGCTTTGACGACATCCACATGGCCGCCTTTGCCAACCCACCGCTCACCACGGTGCGCCAGAACACCAAGCTGGCTGGCGAGATGCTGGTGCAGTCTTTACTCAAAACCATTCACAAGCTGCCAGCGCACAGCGCCAAAATTCCTGCCGAGCTGGTTATTCGCCGCTCTTGTGGTCAACCGGGCGCGCCATCAGCCGGTTAAGAGCCTTGGCCAGCGCCGGGTCGGTGACCGGCGCGTCCAGCAACAACACCCGAAGCGAATGGGGCTGGACGCGAAGTGCCAGGCCCTCTTTTACCCGAATCGTTTCACCGCTGACAGCATCAACCCAGTTACCGGTCTGCAATGGCCCCCGAGCGGTTGTATCCAACACCTTATCGCCTTTGTTGAGCACCACCAGCGCCTGTTGGTTAACGCCTTGGTGCTGGTAGACCCGTAAAAACTGGGCCTCGTTGCCTTGCAGTTTCAAATCCAGTTGCAGCCCTTTTTGCAGCGCCACATTGGCGGCGCGCAGCTGCCCTACCCGCTTTAAGTTCTGGTAGATGGGGCTTTTTGGGGCGGCGTCGATACGGGCCTGGCCAAAGTAGTTGCGATTGCCGGCGTGCTCGGCGGCGCCGCGCATAAAGCCCACTTCCGAGCCCTGGTAAATCACCGGTATGCCGCGGGCGGTAAAGAGCCAGTTGTTGGCATCGACAAAGCCGTTGTCGCTGGCATTCATGCGCGGCATGTCGTGGTTGTCGTAGAAGGTGGTGAGCTGGTAGGGGTTCTGGTAGGGGCCTTTATCCAAGTAAAGGGCCGGCGTTAAGGCCTCAAAGCCCTCGCCCTTGGCAAACACCTTGTCCAGCGCCGCCTTGAGCGGGAAATCCAGCACGCTGATGGCGCCGTTTTGTGGCCAGGTGTGGGGCGCTATCTTGGCCGGGTTGTAATCGTAGGCCTCGCCGAACATGAAAAAGCCCGGGTGCTTGGCACGGATGCGGTCACTGAAGGTTTTCCAGAAGGCGTTGTCCACCCACATGATGGTGTCGATACGAAAGGCATCGGCCCCGGCGTCTATCCACTTCTGGTAGGCGCCAACGAAGTAATCAATTACCGCCGGGTTGTCTTCGTTGAAGTTCGAGAGCTGCACCATCTCCGCCTTGCGGTGGAAAAAGGCCGTCAACGGGTCCTTTGGGTCCAGCTGGTCTGGGGGCAGGTTGTGGTGGTCGGCAATGAGCTTGCCGTCTTTGTCGAACAGCTGGCCGAACTTGGGCTGCGCAGCGGGCATGTCATAGGCCGGCGAGCCGTGGTTAACCACGATATCCAGCACCGTCTTCAGGCCCTGCTGGCGCATCTTGGCGGTGAACTGGCTAAAAGAGAGGCCTTTGCTCTCCAGGTGCTCGTCCACCTTGTAAAAATTATCGCCCCAGTAGCCGTGGTAACCGGTTTTGCCCTGGTCGGTAAAGCTGCTGCCAAAGCTCACCGCCTTGCCGCCGGTAAAGGCCTGGTCGGGGTTATCGACGATGGGGGTTATCCACACCGCCCCAAAACCCATGCCGTGGATGTAACCGGCGTTGTCGAGGATGCCCTTAAAATCACCGCCCAGGTAACCGATGTTGGCACTTTGGCCGTCTGGGCCTTTGACCGGGATGTCAAAGGTGGGATGAGCGCCGCCCTGGTGGCGATGGTCGTTACTGGTGTCGCCATTGACGAAGCGGTCGGTCATCACGAAGTAAATGGCGTTGCTGGCAAAGGGCTCGGTGGTGCCGTAGTAGTCGGTCGCCTGCGCCGGCGCACCTAGCAGCGCCAGGGCGCCAAGGGCCAGGGCCTTCATTTGCTGCCCGCCAACGCCCCTTCGGGGGCGGCGCTGCCGTCTTGCACCCGCAGCACGCAAAGGCCGGCGATCACCAGGCTCACCCCGCCAATCACCAGGGCGTAGACCGGCTGGTTGCCAAAGAAGCTTTTGAGCATAAAGCCCAGCACGCTGGCCGCCAGCAGCTGCGGTATCACGATAAAGAAGTTGAAGATGCCCATGTAGATGCCCATTTTCTCGGCCGGCAGGCTGTCGGAAAGCAGCGCATAGGGCAGCGACAAAATCGAGGCCCAGGCAAAACCCACCCCCACCATGGACAGCAGCAGCCAGTCAGGGTCTTTGATAAGGACGATGGAAATAAGCCCCGCCGCCCCCAGGCAGACGTTCACCAGGTGCGCCACCCGCAGCCCCCAGGCCTTGACCATCAGCGGGATAATCAGCGCCGCCACCGCCGCAAAACCGTTATAGGCGGCAAACAGCACCCCCACCCAGTTGGCGCCGTCGTTGTAGGCGGCGGAGCTGGGATCGGTGGTGCCAAAGTGAATGCCGGTTACCGCCGAGGTGGTGTAAATCCACATGGCAAAGAGGGCAAACCAGGAGAAAAACTGCACCACCGCCAGGCGGCGCATGGCCTCCGGCATCTGGTAAAGATCCGTCATGATGGTGCTGAACATGCCGCGGCCGCTGCGAAGAGACAGCAAAAGCAGCGCCAGACCATAAAGACCAACCCCGGCCGCCAGCAGGTACAGCTCTTTTTCAAGCTGCCAAAACGCCACACCGGCCCCTAAAAGCACGCCGGCCACCAGCCATTTAAGGCCGCTGCTGCGGGCGCGGCTTTTATCCAAAGGCTGCTCGCTGCTTGGCTGGCCATCAAAGCCCTTGAGGGCCTCGGGCGGGTATTCGCGGGTAGAGACCACTGTCCAGCCCACCGCCACAAAGAGCACCAGGCCGCCAAAGTAAAAGGCGTATTTGACGGTATCGGGAATGGCGCCGGGCTCGGCCACGTTACTGACCCCGCACTTGGCGAGGATCCACGGCAGCATGGATGCCACCACGGCGCCGATGCCGATAAAGAAGCTTTGCAGGGTGTAACCCAAGGGCCGCTGCTTGGCAGGCAGTTGGTCGCCAACAAAGGCGCGAAACGGCTCCATGGAGATATTGATGGAGGCGTCCATGATCCACAGCAGCCCGGCCGCTACCCACAAGGTGGGAGAGTTGGGCATGGCAAAGAGCGCCAGGGTGGTAAGCACGGCGCCCACTAAAAAGTAGGGGCGGCGGCGGCCAAGGCCGGTCCAGGTGCGGTCGCTCAGGTAACCCACCACGGGCTGCACCAGCAGGCCGGTCAAAGGCGCGGCTATCCAGAGGATGGGAATGTCGTCTACCGAGGCCCCCAGGGTCTGGAAAATACGGCTGACGTTGGCGTTTTGCAGGGCAAAGCCGAACTGGATCCCCAGAAAGCCGAAGCACATGTTCCAGATCTGCCAGAAGGACAACTGCGGTTTAGTGGTCATCTTGTTATTCCTCGTTGGGGCCCCGGCTGGCGCCCTGCCGGAGCCTTTGCCCCGAACACCTTACCTTTACGTTGGCGACATGTTCGCCTGCACCCCGGCTGCGGACAACGCCCTGCATACGTATTCATGGCCAATCCACCCCCTTCATGGCCGCCCCAGCCCAGGCATGATAAGGGAAAAACACATTAACTACCGGGCCTTTATTCCCAAAAGCACGGCCGCCCAAAAGGTTGACGCCAAGGTAAAGATTTTACCCTGCATACGTATGCAGCTGGTTGTGAGCCCGAAGGCCCCTGCCTTAAGCTGCACGGCAGACAAAACAAGCCTGAAAAGGCGCAGTAAACGAATTTGGGGTACCTATGAGTCAAGCTCCTTGGTGGCGTGGCGCCGTTATTTACCAGATCTATCCTCGCAGTTTCAGCGACACCAACAGTGACGGCGTGGGCGATCTGCCGGGCATCATCGACCGCCTGGACTACATCCAGTCCCTGGGTGTGGATGCCATCTGGATCTCCCCCTTCTTCAAATCCCCCATGGCTGATTTTGGCTACGACATTGCCGATTATCGCGACGTAGACCCGCTGTTTGGCAAGCTGGACGACTTCGACCGGCTGCTGGCTGGCGCCCATCAGCGCGGCATCAAAGTGATGATTGACCAGGTGCTGTCTCACACCTCGGTGGAGCATGACTGGTTCAAGGAAAGCCGCGAGAACCGCGACAACCCCAAGGCCGACTGGTACGTCTGGGCCGACGCGCGGGAAGACGGCACCCCGCCCAACAACTGGCTGAGCCTCTTTGGTGGCGTGGCCTGGCGCTGGGAGCCGCGCCGCGGCCAGTACTACCTGCACAACTTTTTGTCCTCCCAGCCGGATTTGAACTTCCACAACCCAGAGGTGCAACAAGCCACCCTGGATAACGTCAAGTTCTGGCTGGACAAGGGCGTGGACGGCTTTCGCCTGGACGCCATCAATTTTTGCTTCCACGACCAGGCGCTGCGGGACAACCCCGCCAAGCCCAAGGCAGTGCGGGTAGGCCGCGGCTTTAGCGCCGACAACCCCTACGCCTTCCAATACCACTATTACAACAACACCCGGCCCGAGAACCTGCCGTTCCTCGAAGAGCTGCGTACCCTGGTGGACAACTACCCCGGCGCCACCACTCTTGGCGAGATCTCCGCCGAGGACTCCCTGGCCACCACCGCCGAATACACCCAGCAGGGCCGCCTGCACATGGGCTACAGCTTCGAGCTGCTGGTTAACGACTTCTCGGTGGCTTATATCCGCAGCACCGTCGAGGGCCTGGAGCAGAAAATGACCGTGGGCTGGCCCTGCTGGGCCATCTCCAACCACGACGTGCCCCGTGCCATCAGCCGCTGGGGCGGCAAAGAAGCGCCTGCGCACATGGCCAAAATGCTGAGCGCCATGGTTTGCTCGCTGCGCGGCTCGGTGTGCATCTACCAGGGTGAAGAACTGGGGCTGGATGAGGCCGAAGTGGCCTTTGAAGATCTGCAAGACCCTTACGGCATGACCTTCTGGCCCGAATTCAAGGGCCGCGACGGTTGCCGCACTCCCATGCCCTGGACCAGCGGCGAATACGGCGGTTTCAGCACCACCAAGCCCTGGCTGCCGGTGCCGGACAGCCACAAGCAAAAAGCGGTAGCCCACCAGGAACAAGACAGCGCCTCGGTACTGAACGGTTTTCGCCAGTTCCTGGCCTGGCGCAAGCAGTTCCCGGCCCTGGTGGCGGGCAGCATCCGCTTCTTGGATACCGCCGAGCCGGTGCTGGCCTTCGAGCGGGAGCTGGACGGCCAAAAACTGCTGGTGGCCTTTAACCTCTCCAACCAGCCGGTGAGCCAGACGCTGGCCGTTACCGGCCACATCAGCGCCCTGGGCGAGCATGGGCTGGTCAGTGGCGACATGGCAGGAACAGTACTGAACTTGCCGCCATATGGCAGCTTCTACGGCCAAGTGCAGTAATAAAGTCGCCTTCGGGCGACTTTTTCATTTAGCCACTGACATCCCCCTTTGGCCGCAGTAAGGTGAAGCATCAAACACCGTACCGGTAACCTGCCATGGCCTTTTCCGAGCAGTTGGTCCAAAAAGCCCTTATTCAGCAACAAAACGAAATCAACGACTACAGCATCTACACCCTGCTGGCCCGCCACGAGCCAGACCCCCACAACGTCAAACTGCTCCATAAAATCGCCGAGGAAGAAAAGGCCCACTACCACTTCTGCCGCACCCTTACCGGCAAGGAGCTGAAGGCCTCCCGGCCGCTGGTGCTGTTCTACCTGATATTGATAAAACTGCTGGGCACCTCCTTTGCCGCCAAATTCATGGAGAGCCGTGAGGTAGACGCCGAGGCCTTTTACCTGGATCTGGCCAAAGACATCCCCGAAGCCAAGCAGATTTACGACCAGGAAACCCGCCACGAAAACCGGCTGCTGACCCTACTGCACGACAAAAAGCTCAACTACGCCGGGGCTATTGTGCTGGGTATGAACGATGCCCTGGTAGAACTCACCGGCACCCTGTGCGGGGTGGCCCTGGCCTTTAGCAAAACCGCTACCGTGGGGGTCACCGGCCTTATCATGGGCATTGCCGCCAGCCTGTCCATGGCCGGCTCGGCTTACCTTGAGTCCAAGGAAAGCCCCGTTGATGCCATAGACCCCAAGCTCTACGCCCTTAACACCGGCCTTGCCTACATTGGCACCACGGCGCTGCTGGTAGCGCCCTACTTCATATTTGGCTCCATGGCCCTGGCCCTTGGCACTATGTTTGTCTTTGCGGTGCTGGTGATCTGGCTGTACAGCTTTTACATCTCGGTGGCCAAGGACGCCCCCTTTAGCTCGCGTTTTATCAGCATGATGGCCCTGACCTTCGGGGTGGCGCTTATCTCCTTTGGCATCGGCTTTGCCGCCAAGCGCTACATGGGGGTGGATCTCTAGGCCAAAAGTCAGGGGCAACAACGTGACTTTTGGCACCTGTGCAAAAAGCGGGCAGCCTCTAGCATAAGGCCATACCTCAAACGCAAGGAGCTGCCCGATGAAAACCCTGTTTGCCCTGCTGCTGGCCCCCACCCTGGGCATGGCCCAAAACCTGGATGTCACCGTTACCGGCTACCCCACCGACACCGGCACCACCTGGGTGTCGTTGTACGACTCCCAAGCCGCCTTTAACGGCAAAGGCCAGCCGGTGGCCGCCAGCCGGGTAAAACCCCGTGGCGGCCAAAGCCACCTGAGCTTTCACGACCTGCCCGAAGGCCATTACGCCATCAAGCTGTTTCACGATGCCAACGACAACGGCAAGCTGGACACCAACCTCATCGGCATTCCCACCGAGCCTTATGGATTTTCCGGCAAGCCCGGCGGCCATGGCCCGGCCCAGTTTGAAGACGCCGCCTTTGCCGTCGAGGGCGATACCCAAATCACCATCAAGCTGAGGTAAGCCATGGAAAGGCGCGATTTTTTAAAAGCCCTTGGCGCCCTGGGCGGCGCCACAGCCCTTAGCGCCCTGCCGCTGCCGGGCCTGGCGGCGAGCTTCGATGAAACCTGGCTGAGCGGCGCCAGCGGCGATTTCGCGCCGCTGGCCATGAGCTTGCAGGGCAACTGGCCCAAGCAACTGACCGGCACCCTCTACCGTAACGGCCCGGCGCTTTTTCGCCGCGCCGGCGAGCAGCAACGCCATTGGTTTGACGGCGACGGCATGGTGCAGGCCTTTCGCATCGGCCCGGGCGGCATCAGCCACAGCGGCAAGCTGGTGCGCACCGAGAAATACCAGACCGAGCAGCAGGCCAAGCGCTTTCTCTACCCCGGTGTTGGTTCCCAGCGGCACGGCGCGCCCATTGCCCACAACGACAGCGCCAACCCGGCCAATATCAGCGTCCGCCGCTTTGGTAAACGCTATATGGCGCTCTGGGAAGCGGGCAGCGCCTATGAAATCGACCCAGACACCCTGGACACCAAAGGCCTGGTGTCTTTTGCGCCGGAGCTGACCCACCTGCCGTTCTCGGCCCACCCCCAGTTCGAGCCCGACGGTTCGGCCTGGAATATCGGCTCGCTGTTTTACAACGGCCTGGCCAAGGCGGTGATTTACCGCTTCGATGCGGGCGGTAAGCTAAGCCGCTACCAGCTGATTGACCTGCCGCGAGACGGCTACATGCACGCCTTTGCCCTGAGCGAACGTTACCTGGTGCTCTTTAACACCGCCCTTCGCTACCAAAAGGGCGACAGCTTCCTGGCCGGCCTGCGTTTTGACGGCGCCAGCGACAACCAGATCATCCTAGTGGACAAAAACAGTTTGCAGATACACAAGGTGGTGTCGGTGCCGGCCAGCTTTGCCTTTCACCTGGGCACCGCCATTGAAGAAAAGGGCACCTTGGAGCTGACGGTGGCCGAGTACCCCAACGCCGACATCATGCTAAAGGGCATGGATACCCGCCATCTTGGCCAGCAGCCCTACCCCAGCGCCATGGTCCGCTACCGGGTAGATTTAGCCAGCGGCCGCTGCCAGCGCCAAGCCCTGGCGGTGGATTTGGAGTTCCCCCAGTTCGACTGGCGCGCACCCTACCGGCGCCAAACCCAGTTCGGGGTGGCCAGCACCCAAAAAGACCGTGGCCTTGGCAACGCCATTGCCGCCATCAGCCCCGGCAACCACATCCAGCTGCACCGCTTTGACGACAACACCGCCGTTGAAGAGCCGCTGCTGGTAACCGCCCGCGATGGCCGTAATTACCTGCTGCACACCCTGCTCGACAAAACCCGGCTGCAAACCGGCCTTGCCCTGTTTGACCCGGCCAAGGTCCAGCAAGGGCCCATTGCCACCGCCACCATGCCACGGGCCCTGCCGCTGGGCTTTCACGGCGCTTTTTACGGTTAAAGGCAGCCCTTGAGGGCCGCCATGGCGGCGGGAATGGCTTCAAGGGCGATGGGGCCAAGGCCCAGCAGCAGCAAGTTGCCCTCTTTGCCAAAGAGGCTGCTGTGGCAAAGGTTAATGCCGGCCTGCTGGGCCCGCTTGGCTACCTCAGCGAGCGGCCGGCCGTCGCTTGCCTCCAGGGCCATATGCACCCCGGTCAGCATTGGCACCGGCCGCAATACGGTACCGGCCAGGGCCTCGCCAATGGCCAGGTATTTGGCCCGGTAGTGCTGGCGCATGGTGCGGATATGGCGGCGCAAATCGCCTTGGCGGATAAAGTCGGCCAGGGCCAGCTGCACCGTCATGGCGCCGACCAGGTCCGCGCTTTGCCGGGCCAGCACTAAAGCGCCAGCAGCCCAGTCAGGCACGATGAGATACCCCAGGCGCAGGTCGTGGAACATGCACTTGGAAAAAGAGCCCACGTACAGCACCCGCCCGTCTTGGTCCAGGGTCTGGAGGGCGTCGATGGGCTGGCCGGCCAGCAGAAACTCCGAGTCGTAATCGTCTTCAATCACCAACAAGTCCCGGGCCTTGGCCAGTGCCAACAGCGCCAGCCGCCGCTGCTGGGACATCACCACCGTAGTGGGAAACTGGTGTGACGGGGTAACGTACACCAAATCGACCCCTTCGGGGATGGCGTCCACCACCAGGCCGTCCTGGTCTACCGGCACCTCGACAATATGGGCGCCGGCGGCCTCAAAGGCCTGGCGGGCCATGGGGTAGCCGGGAGATTCCACCGCCACGGTGGTCACGCCAGGGGTGACCAGGGCCGCGCCAATCAGGCTGAAGGCCTGCTGGGCACCATTGCACACCAGCACCTGCCGCCCGGCGCAAGACACCGCCCGCGACTGCGACACAAAGCGGCCAATCAGCTCGCGAAGGGGCGGATACCCCTGCCAGTGCAGCGGCTGGGGCTGGCTCTCTTGCTGGCGCAGCGCCCGGTTCATGTAGCGGCGCCAAAGGGCGGCGGGAAAGTGGCGGGTATCGGCCAGGCCCAAGCCAAAATCAAAGCGCAGCTCGGCCATCTCGGGCATGGCAAACAGCTGGCGCTGCTGCCACAAGGGCCTCACCCACCTTTTGGCGTCGGGCCGGGCGGCGGCGCTGGGCGCCGGGCGATGTAACTGGCAGACCCGGGTGCCACTGCCGGCCTGGCTAGCTACCAGCCCCTCACTTGCCAGCCGCTCATAGACTTGCACCACGGTGTTGCGCGCCACCCCCAGATGCTGGGCCAATTGCCGGCTGGCCGGCAGCCAGGTACCGGCTTGCAAGCGCTGCTCAACAATGGCCCGGCTCAGTTGGCGATAGAGCTGCACGGCAAGGGGCTCGGCCAGTTGCCGGTCCAGCTGCAGGTGCAGGCCGAAAATTGGCTCCATAACATTCCTTAAAATTGGACCTCTGACAGGGCCAATATAGCTGGCAAGCTGCGCCCATCCCAAATCCACCCTGAGGCTTCCATGAAACTGCCTGCACTCCTCGCCGCCTGCTGTCTGCTGCTGAGCACCTGGGCTGGCGCCCAAACGGCCGACTACCAACGCATTGCCCTGCAACGCTTTCCGGATCTCGCCACCGTCAACCTCGACAGCCTGCCAAAGGGCAAGCCGCTGTACCTCAAATTCTGGGCCAGCTGGTGCAAGCCCTGCATGGCGCAGATGCCCCACTTTGAGCACGCCTACCAGCAGTACCATGACCGCATCAATGTGGTGGCGCTGGATATCAACATCAACGAGCGCAAGGCCGCCATCCAGCGGGTGATCCAGCGCTTTGGTTTAACCGTGCCGGTGTGGCTGGACCAGGACGGCGCCCTGGGGGTGGCGCTTGGCCTGGTGGGCACGCCCTACCATGTGCTTATCGATGCCAAGGGCCAAGTGGTGTACACCAGCCACGAAGCGGACGCCGAGCTGGACCGCCATCTGGCACTGCTGGCAGACGGCAAGGCTAGCCCGGCCGCCGACACCGGCGCCCTCTCGGCCAGCCAAAGCCAGGCGCTGCTCAAACCCTGGCTGAAAGGCCGGCATCTGCTGTTCTTTACCGCCACCTGGTGCGACTGGTATCTGGCCGACACCCGCCCGGCCATGTCACAGCGCTGCATCAAGGTTCAAAAAGGCCTGGCCGCCCTGCACCAGAAACTGGCCGGCCAACCCTGGCAAGGCTTTGTGAACCACCTCTGGACCACCCAGGACGATGTCAGCAAGTTCGAACAGCAATACCAGATGCCGATCCCCTTCGCGATTGACACCCAGGGGGTGCTGTTCAACCACTTCGCCATCCGCGAGCTGCCGACCCTGCTGCTGCTGGAAGACGGCAAGGTCAAAGCCCGCATCACCGACTTTGACTCCCCAGAGGCCATCGCCGCCCAAATCAGCGCCCGCTAAAGCGCGCCGGGGCCTGCGCCCCGGCAGCTTTCCCTTTGCCGGTAACTTGCCATGAGAAAATTGCTTTTATTGTGCCTGCTGGCACTGACTACCCTGGGCGCCCGCGCCGAGGCCGACTTCCTGCCGGTTGACCAAGCGTTCGGCTTTCATGTCGAGCAGCAGGGCAACCAACTGCTGCTGAGCTGGCGTATCGCTGACGGCTACTACCTCTACCAGGACCAGTTCAAAACCGAGCTGCAAGACGCCGAGCTGGCACCGCCGAGTTTCAGCCCCGAGGCCGAGCACCATCAAGACCCTTACTTTGGGGACACGGCGGTGTTTCGCCACCAGGTGCAGCTGCGCTACGCCATTTTGAGCGCCGCCCAGGACGGGGTGGTGAAGATAAGCTACCGCGGCTGCGCCGATGCCGGGCTTTGCTACCCGCCGGTCACCCGCATCCTTTACCTCGATGCCGTCAAAGCCGCCCCCAAGCCGCCTCCCGCCGCAGAAAGTCAGTCAACCAGCCTTGCCAAGCGCCTGGCCGTTGGCCAGCACCGGGCGTTGACGCTGCTGCTTTTTGTGGGCCTTGGGGTGCTGCTGGCCTTTACGCCCTGCGTCTTTCCCATGTACCCCATCGTCTCTGCCATTGTACTCGGCGGCGGCGCCAAGAGCCGGGGCCGTACCTTTGCCCTGAGCCTGGCCTACGTGCAGGGCATGGCCCTGACCTATTCGCTGATGGGGTTGGCGGTGGCATCCTTGGGGGTGGGCTTCCAGGCCGCCTTGCAGCAGCCTTGGCTGCTGATCGCCATCGCCATACTCTTTGTGGCCCTGGCCTTGGCCATGTTCGGCTTTTGGGAGCTGCGCCTGCCCGAGCGCTGGCAGCTGCGCCTCAATGATGCCAGCAATCGCCAACAGGGCGGCCGGCTGGCCGGGGTGTTCCTGATGGGGGCGCTGTCGGGGCTGGTGGCCTCGCCCTGCACCACGGCGCCGCTGGCCGGAATACTGCTCTTTATCGCCCAAAGCGGTAACCTCGGCTTTGGCTGGCTGGCACTGTACCTATTGAGCCTGGGCATGGGCCTGCCGCTGATACTGTTTGCCATGACCGGCAGCCAATTGCTGCCCAAGGCCGGCGCCTGGATGCAGGCGGTCAAAGTGCTGTTCGGCTTTATGCTGCTGGCGGTGGCCCTGATCTTTATCGAGCGGCTGGTCAGCAACTTGTGGACAGCCCTCACCTGGAGCCTGCTGGGGCTGGCCGCTTTTAGTTACCTGTCGGTAATTAACCAGGACTCGGCCGCCAGCGCCGTTAAAGGGGTGCGCAGCGCCATCATCTTTGCCGGGCTCTTTGCCAGCCTGCAATACGGTTACCTGCACTGGCAGCGCCAAGCCGGCACGGCTCCCACTGCCAGCCAGGCCGCCGCGCCGCTGGCCTTTACCCGGGTGGCCAGCCTTGATGCCCTCAACCGCCAACTGGCCGACGCCAAGGCGCGCGGCCAGCCGGTGATGCTGGATCTTTACGCCGACTGGTGCGTGGCCTGCAAAGAGTTCGAGCACAACAGCTTCCCGGCCCCCGAGGTGAAGGCGGCCCTGGCCCAGAGCCTGCTGTTGCAGGTGGATTTGAGCCGCAACGACGCCAACAGCCAGGCCTTTACCCAGGCCCTGGCGGTGCTTGGCCTGCCCAGCATCTTGTTCTTTGACGGCCAAGGCCAGGAGCTGCGGGCCGCCCGAGTGACCGGCTTTATGGCCGCCGGCCCCTTTGCCGCCCATATCAGGCAAACCCTGGGCGTGGCGCCCAACTAACCCCTTGTTTAGCGCCGGCCTTTTCTATCGGGCCGGCGCTGTTTAGGATGGGGTTTTGCCGGAACCTCGCCATGACCCCAACGCAGCTTCGCCAGTATCTTTTAAGCAAACCCGAAGCCATCGAAGACTTCCCCTTCGGCCCAGAGGCTGCCGTCTATAAAATTCGCGGCAAGATGTTTGCCCTGACCGGCCATTTTTTAGGTGGCGACGCCGTTAACCTCAAATGCGACCCCCACCAGGCCCTCGCCCTTCGCGATATCTTCAGCGCCGTCAAACCGGCCTATCACATGAACAAACTGCACTGGAACACCCTGCTGCTGGACGGCACCGTGCCCACCGGCGAAATAGAACGGATGGTAGACAGCTCTTATGCGCTGGTAGTGGCGGGGCTAAAAAAGAAAGACCGCGAAGCCATCAAAGCCAAGTACGGTATAGGGGGGTAAATGTGTGAAATTTCACTCAATCAATCTGAAGCGTTCAGATCGACAACTAAGGGTTATCATCAGCTATAGAAATTAGTACAGGCATGTAAATAACCCATGCAAAAAGGAAGCAAGGCATCATATTTTTCTACGAAAGATAAGGAGTTATCAACGAAGAAGTTAGTCTTGTTTTTCACAATGATGTTAGCAACGCTCTCTTTTTTCAGCTGCTAATTACCAATATGAAAAGATAAATAACCTCACGGCAACTACTGATGGCATCCTAATAAAACTAGACTCAGGACTGCCCGATAACTGTAAGGATACTATGTATGGTTGGATGCTAATAAGAAAAGAAGACAGATCACTTATATCTGTCGTACTAGCCACTTGGATTGCAGGAAAGGCGACCGGGGCAGTATACACAACGGAAAAGAAAAACAGCCCATTTTGTACTGTTAATCAATTCGATCCGGAAAATTAAAAGTAGTAGAAAGATAAGTGCTCACTTTTAAATATGAGCACTACCAATCAGAACGCTAATTCTTCAGGAAAATCCAATTTATATTTTGTGCCCAAGCCCAAGACTTATTCATAGAGCAAGACGAAATCGCCGGTAAGAATGTAATAGAGACACTTTTCTCTGCTGCTTTCGCTGCCAATAAAGTACTATACATCGCTCGACAGGCTTCCGGGTCAACACCATTCTGTTTATCAACAACAGAACAAATATAAACAGCACTAAATTGTTCTGGAATCGTAACGAGCACCACACCGCCATGTCCAATCGCTAGATCACTAATCTTACCGTCACATCTAGTATCGGCAAGAGAAGAAAATGAAATGAAAATCAGAAATGCAAAAAAAAATTTCATACTCATTCCTTTTTTAATAAAAATTCACCCATTACTCAACGTTTAAATCGATCCTGCTGGCACTTTCAATAGTATTGAATTCATTACAAGCCGGTTGATCTAACCCTGAAACATTAATGCTTTTACCCGATGAGGCAGCCATGAGTAGCATGGAATAAAGCGCCTTATCGGCATCGGTGCTCAGTTTCAAGGTATAATCCCAATAACCATTCTTTGAACAGGCGATCCGTTCAGGTGACTGGCTTAACTTTATAAAAATAAAATCACCGTAATTCTCATTAATAGAAAGCTGCTTAACTTTCACACCATTAATTTCGCTGGCATAACTTACTACCGAAAATACAGCTAAAAAGATGATTAACAAGTTTCGCACTGTCACTTACTCCTATAATAAAGAAAGGCGGTTAAGCTTCGACCTCAACCAATGTGAGATTGCAAGATTTGCTCACTTCATTTTGGACATAAACAATCCGAGAGAGCTTTTTACCCGCCATCTTAGCTGACAAGATGGTTGTTAAAGCAGAACGACCAAAGTCGGTGCTGGTATCAAAATACATTACCCCTGAACTACAATTGGTGGCAAATCCACCTTCGATACGAAAGTAACCTATAGATGTAGTTTGAACACCCACAGTGGCGACTACTTTTCCATATTCTTCATTTGCTGAGCTCGGGAATGAAAGTAACACCGAGATCAAGAGCAAAAACCTATTCATGAAAACACCGTTGGAGTTATCTTGATTAAATTGATGAAAACTTATTCATAAAATAATCCATATTAAAAATATAAATTAATCGCCTTTCAAGTCAATAGATAATAGTTTCTCAGCCTTATGAGAGCTTGGACCAATGGAACAATTATTATCACCAGAAACCCATACAAGCGTTTTAGAAGTTTTAGCCGTCAGAGCGATTGATAGCATTGCTCGACCATAATCTGTTGATGGGTCAAGCCACAGAACAAAGTAACTAGTTTCTCCAGTACAAGAGCTAGAGTTATCGAAGTAGCCTTTATTAACAAAAATATACACTTTATTTGAAGACGCAAACACATTTGCGACTTTCCCTTGGTATGCTGCTGCAAAACATATTGAAGGGAATAAAATAAAAAGAAAAATTAACCTGTAAAATCTCATCTGCTCAATCCTTAGATAATAATGAATAATTTTATAAAGGTCACATTCTAGCTAGATGAAGGAGGTAAAAGTAAGATAGTGTTCACATCTTCCCCATCCAGCCAACGTGTACAGGTTGATAATCCATCGACCCTGACCTTAGCTCTCATTGAATAAGCCATCATTAACAAAGCATATTGATCCTTACCTGCTGCAGAGCTTTCATCCTTGATCATCCAATAAGATTTGGATGCACATCCAGGCTTTTCAGAGCTAGGACCGGAGATATAAAAATAATGCAAACCATCACTCTGCCTAACAATAATCTGGCTTACCGTACCGGTTTGGGTACCGGCTAGTACCGAAACACTAAAGAGAATAAAAGAGGAAATAAACACCATAAAGAAACGTTTCATTTTACCACCTATATACTTTTATTAAAAATCAGCCGGAGAACGCGATGTAAGCGATATAATTGGCAAAGCTAATGGCTTTACTGGTATTTATCGCTATCTCGACTTTTTTCCCTGTCGATTTGGCAGCCAACGCTACGGATAAAAAAGCATTAAAAGCAGGATCGTCTAGCGACGCGAATACGTAATTTTTCCCAGCACAGTTGGAGCTAAGTTTAATCAACAACGAGCTTTGGGCGACAAAGTTGTCATCACGATCGCCCTCTGCGGCCACCGATTGAATATCCATGTTGGAGCAGGTAATGACTTCTGCTTGGCAGCCAAGAGAAGCAAGAAGGAAAATAACCGTGAGGATGGCCTTATACATAAGTCAACGTCCTTAAGAAAGATAAGTCACTACTTTACAACTCCAAGCGCCTTAGTGTTTCAATACCACCGTACAGCTCACAGCTATCGCTGCCCACTAATGTGATAGTGGTGTTCGTCGTTTTTGCAGCAAGTAATGCGGAATACATTTTATCGGCTAGAGTACCATCGAGCTGAAAAACAAAGCTCCATGATGATGCGTAACAATCGGGACTACCACTTGTATGCGTCTTGTCGGTCTTGATAAAAAGAAGATTACCGTGAGATTTGTCCATCATCAGAGTGGTGATTTTTACGTTGCTCATCGTGGTGGCAAAAGAGGGAAACACCATGAGTGAGACAAGAAGCACCTGCCAGTATTTTTTCATCATCATGATCATTGCCTTTTAAAATAGCGAGAATAAGTACTCTTTAACCGCAAGACCCAGGCCTGAATTATTGACTATTCATTAGCTCCGGCCCAAAATACCAGCCCTCCAACATATTCCAGGTGGGGTGACTGGTGGTTGTGCAATCCTTGCCGTCATTAAACCACAAAATAACCGACTTATTTTGCGCTTGGGCTGACAGAAGTAGGCTATAAACGGCCTTACAGCTCTCTAAAGAAACACCATTTTTTACTGATGTAACACTGCACAGCCTAGGCCAAGATAAGCTGGCCAGTTTCTCGACAAGAATATCGCCCGTTTTGGGTTCAATAGCTACCCCCAATACCGGCCCAGTACAGGTATAGTTGGCACAGGCTGGCAAAGAAAAAAGGAAAATCAATAGCCACTTTTTCAAAAAAAATCCCTCTTATACTCTTCATGAAAACAGGCCTTACAGCCTTTTACTTAAGCCATAAGGTCTTGAGTGTTGGCACACTTCCATAGAGATTACAGTTATCATAGGATTGCAATCTAACTTGGCGGCCAGCACTGTAGGCGGCAAGTAATGCACTGTAATACTCTTTACCAAAGTTACTATTTAAATCTAAAACGAAATCAAAGTTACTGTCTTCAGTACAACCATTAGGCCTAGCCTGGGTAGGCTTGTTTTCCACACCTACAAACACCAGGCTACCGTAAAGTGGCCCCATATAAAGGGTTTGGATCTTTGTGGTAACCATTAACTCATCAGCAAATCCACCGGCCGAGGCGAGTAAAAGCGAGACTACAGCTATCCATTTCATTATTCTTACCCTCATTTTATGGCTACTTCAGCCAGACTTGCTCAATAATAGGGAAGCCTTTACTGCCGCCCTCACTGCAACCAGTCAGAGCTAGTGTAACTCTTTTCCCAGTGGAATAGGCTGTTAGGAGAGCACTGTATGCACGCTTACCACTTTCGGTATCTGGAGATGTTAGTGCTAAATAACTGGTATCAGAACAATTCCCAGGATTTGCGGCACCTTGCATCGTAACAAGTACCAAATTCGCAGAATATACACGGATGGAGTTGACTTGAAGTTCCCCAGACCAACCATCATAGGCATGACAAAGCGATGAGAATACAGCCATAACGGTAAATAATAGATTTCTGACGGTTTTTAGGATGAATTGCATATCTATCGAGTCCTCTATACCAAAGTAAATATTTTTATAACACTTAATTTTATTCAATAGAAAATTAGAAATTAGCCACTACTCTAGTGTATCGTTGAGCAGCATTCGGTAAGCCATGAAATCTATAGTAAAAAGTGACTATTACTAAGCCAATTGTCTAGACTGACGAATGCCATTCTATTAATGGCACAACCATTATATTTAGTCTGTGTAAGTTTATTTACGACACCAAAAAACACCAGACTACCGTAAAGCGGCCTCATAAAAAGGGGTTGGATCTTTGTGGTAACCATTAACTCATCAGCAAATCCACCGGCCGAGGCGAGCAAAAGAGAGACAACAGCTATCCATTTCATTATTCTTACCCTTATTTATGGCTACTTTAGCCAGACTTGCTCAATAATAGGGAAGCCTTTACTGCCGCCCTCGCTAAAACCGGTTAAGGCCAACGTAACTTTCTTTCCGGTGGAATAGGTACATTTCCACTGTCAGCATCATGCGACGATTATTAACTCACTCGCCTCCTGCTGGCCAAAGCTTTATTGGTTTAGCCTGCTAGGCTAAAGGCTCTTTCACACCCTAAGCCTCACTGATTTACTGAAATTTCGAAAATCAGAAGATGGGTGTCCTCTTTATATTTTAGATTCTACCGCCAGGCATGACCTGATATGGTTAGTGCAAAAACTCAATCAGCATCGCCATAGCAATAACAAGATCCAAGTCTGAATACCGCATCTTTCGTCATTACACTGCGCCATCAAAACCAGCACAACTGCGCAAGATAAATCAGCACAGCCGTCCATTCTTTGCAGCACCGTCACTTGACGGCGCTGCCCTCACTCACACAGCTTGCTGGCCAAGCCTGCACAGTTCTGCTGGTTTGTGCTGCGCAGGTTGCTGTTAAAGACATATAAGTGTGAAGAAGTAGATCACTATAGTGCTCAGAAAAAGTTCTCCTTTAGAGAATATCAATCAATATTCCTGATATTCTCACTATAAAAAATCATTTCCCATCACACACACAAACAAATGCACTCTACAACAATCAGTTAGAATAAAAATTTATCGTAGAACCTTAAACCAGTGAATCTTGCTATCCTTAATCGCTGATATTAAGACTCCATCCGCAATGATAAAAGCTTCAAGTGTATCATCAGCCCTCACGTTGATCTCAGATATAATAAATGATTTTCCTTTTATATTTGTCTTGCAAACATCACTACAATTCTTAAAATTATTTATCTCATCAATGAAAAAGTCAACTTTACTAATTGCCACATTTTGCGGGAGCTTGCTTTTATTTTCATATATATAGCCATTTATTTTCTCTTTGTCTGAACATTGACCTTTCGAAATAACCTTCTTTTGCTTGGGATAAATTTTACCATCATATGAATAAAACAAAGTTGAATCATAAATGCAATAATCACCCTCTGACTCTCCGTTATACATTGCCCCGTCAACACTATAAGAAATAAATCTATATAACGATATGTAGTCATGCTTATTAACCAAAAACAGTTCTTGAGAAAAAACCATATTTGAGAAAAGCATGAATATCAAAATGAAAATTTTAATAAAATCTCTCAATACCCCGCCTCCCTGTAAGCCTTAAATAGGCGAAAAGCATCATTCCCAGTCAATGACCTTTGTTCAGAGTAGCTCATCAGGCTATTCGTTAGGTTGGCTTGATGATGAAATCCTAGAATATGGCCAAATTCATGGGCAGATGTAAGATTACTACGATGAGTTGCAAGAGTTATTTCTTTTCCTGCGACATATGCGAAGCCAGACCCGGGCTTCCCTCCCACAAAGCAAACATAATCCCCACAACTCGACATACTAAAATCACCACCCGAGTTAACGACGCTCAAGCTGACATGAATTTCAATAATCGCACCACTATCAATTTTATATGACCCATTAAACGCATTTTCAATTTTTGAAACTTCATCACTAAATTCATCGGTACTTAATCCGCCTCCATTCATAATGGTCGCGTTAACATCAACTCCGTAATGATTATCACCTAGATAAGATGTCGAAAGCTTTCCTTTTCTTAATATACTATTTACATCAACGTCGTTTGATATATCCCCAGGCTCACCATTCCCATCTAATCTGGTTTCAGAATTCCACTCTGCACGAAGAGCAGCCGCAAATGCAGCACTTACTGCACCATTAGCAAATTTATCGCCAGTTAGGACAGAAACCGTACCACCCACTACAGCGGAACCAAGCACTTGATTGTAAGGGTTTGCTCCAAACTGCCCTCCAACTGCTGCGCCAATACCGGCACTAATAAAGCCGTTGCCAAATTTACCGCCTTGAACTGTAGAAAGGACGCCCCCAGCCAGGCCACTCACAGCAAATGCGTCGAAGCCTTTAAGCCCGGACATACCAAGTCCTCCGAATACAGCTCCACTTAGTGCACCGTAGGCTGCTCCTCGTAAAGACCCCGTTGCCACAAAGCCCGATGTTGCACCAGCGACGGCTCCCCAACCAATAGCCTGACCAAGAGCAAGATTTCCCATGTTAGTGAGGGACCAGATACCTGTTCCCAGGCCAAAAGTAACGTAACCAACTGCGATCGCTGCTAATGTTTTCCAATTTTTCTTAAAGAACTTACCTATTTTGCCAAACAAAAATCCACTGGGATCCGTCAGCGTCATGGGGTTATTCATGACATAGCTATAACGGTTGTAGTTCTGCAGATTGCCGGGCGCTTGCACTAACGGATCAGCCTGCATAAAGCGGCCGACTGTGCTGTCGTAAATGCGGCCATTCATATGGATAAGGTCCATATCCGGCAGCTGTTCATGGCCGGTATAGCCGCGGTTGGTGACCAGTTTGGTGAACCACAACAGCGGGCCGGTATCGCCATTGAGTTTGGTAGCGGTGGCCTTACCCCAAGGGTCGTAAAAACGTTGCTCCTGCACCACACCGCTGCTGTCGCTAACAGCGATGATGGAACCTTGGTAGTCCTTATGCAGGTAACTGACCGAGTCTACTCCGGTAGAGATGTAGTGGGTTTGAATGGCATCGCCAAAGTCGTAGCGTTCTTTGTCGCTGGTTACGCTGCCGTTTGTGGTTTCGGTGATGCGCTCCATGCCACCGACCGACAAGGTTTTAATGACCACGGTTTTACCATCCACTACCCGGGTGTCGGTGCGAGCAAAACGCACCTGGCCTGGGCCGTAGCGGAAGCTGGTAACGCTACTGCCTTGGGTTATCTGGGTGACCCTGTCGGCAGCGTTGTAGCTGAATTGGCGAACGCCGTCTGAGGTGACATTGCCGTTGTTGTCATACTGGTAAGTGCGACCATTGGCACGGGTCATCCGGTAGGGGTTGGCCGCGTCGTAGGTGTAGTCGCTGATACTGCCTTTTTTAAGGAAGTTGCCCGCACCGTCGTAGCTGTAGGTTTCTTCGCTGTTGGGTGGTGAGACGATCGGCGTAAATGACGTAGATGCCAGTGACATCGTTGACATACTGGAAACCGGATCGGTAGGGTCATCGACACAAATTAAATTTTTGCCGCACTCCTCACCAACAGGATCTTGCGCAACGAGGGGATCGTAGTTAACGCTTGCCTGAGTAAGCCGATTAAGCGAATCGTATTGGTAAGTATCACGCCTGACTATCCAACCAGCACTATCTAACAAGAAGTGCGTGGTATTCCAAGTACGGGATTCAAGATTCCCCAAAGAGTCAAAGCCGTAATCAACTTGCAGTTTATTGGCGCTACCTGAAGATACAGCAATGGTTTTGATAAAACCGGTATCACCGCCGTAAATACGTGAATTGGTTAAACCGTTACCCAAGGATTGGGTAGTGATATTGCCGCGAGCATCCATTAACTCGTTGTGATCGATAAGGTTGCCACGGCTACCGCTAATGCCACTGGCACTGGCGCTGCTGATGGCAAACTGGTAACGCTGACTTAAAAAGCCGTTGCTGTCATACACATATTCGACACCGGCTTTAGCAGTACCAGGCAAGGACTGATATTGCACCCGGCCGTAGCCGTCATAGCTTTGGGCGGCAGTGTAGGTTTTGCCGTCAATGGTTGTGGTGGTAAGGACCGGTTGCCCCTTACCGTTGTACTGGTAGCTTTCTACCCATTCACTGTTGGCAGCGCCACTACAGGCAATGGTGCTACTTTCAGTGGTTTCAGTGCTGGTAGTTTGCCAACTACTGGCAACCTTACCTTTACCGTTGCTGGCCGTGTCGTATGCCCAGCATTGCGTAACCACCTGGTAGCTGCTACCGAGCTTTTTCGATGACTTCTGGCCCACTTTACGGCCCAGGCCATCATAGGCAATCCACAGTTTGTCGTCTGTGGCCACAACACTACCACCGGCCAGCACGGCAAGCGCCGCATCCCGCTGAGCATCTAAGCTGGCGTTGTTAGCCAAATTGATATCCCAGGCTTGTACCATGTTGCCAAAGGCATCGTAGCGTGAAGCGCTGGCACCTTTATTGAGGTCTGCGCTCCAATCGGCTTGACCAAAAATATTGGTGTGGCTTCGAGAAACTCCCACTGTATTACTGGCACTTGACCCAAAAGCAGCCGTGACGTCGGTGCTGGTTAATAAGCCCGAGCCGTCAACACTGCGGATAAAGTCGACCTTCTGGCCACGTTGGTCGATGGTTTCGGTGGTTTCGCCACTGGCATTGCTCAGAGTAATAGCGTTATAGCCTTTGGCATTGGTTTGGGTTGTTTTACCCAGGCTGTAAGCAAAGCGGCTAACGTATTTACGCGGGTCAGTTTGGGTTAGCACCCGGTCAAAGAGGTCATAGGTTTGTACGCTGTAGGGCGCACTGCTGACGTTATATGAAGGGCTCGCATTCAATACCGGCTCGCTCGCGGTTACTACCCTTGCAAAGCGGTCGTAGCTAGTGTGGGTTATCCCGTAAGTCCCCTGAGGATTCAAGGTTTTGGTAGCGGTTTGAACGTTCAAACCAAACTTATTGAAGTAACTGTATTTATCCGGTGTTTGGTCACCAAAACTGTGCTGATAGTAGCGTGCGCCAGATGGGCAGCCAGAGGTGCACATACCGTAACTGGTTTGCTGGCTCTTACCGTAAGCATCCACCACCTTCACTACCCGGTCCAGCGCATCGGAGTACTGACTGCTACTGACATTATTGGCATCGATAGTGGTTACCTGGCTGATAATGCCGGTAACCGCAGCGGCAGTGGTGCCGTTATAGCGATACTGCGTGGTGAGATGGGTAGACTCGGTACCGTTTTTATCTACGCCATAAACGGTTTTGTCAGAAATCAGGCCACGGTCAGAGTAGTTAGCTTCTTCTACTTGCGAGAGTGAGCCTTCGCCAGCAAACAATGAGCTGGTAACAGACCGGCTGATATTGCCGTAACTGTCGTAGCTATAGCTTTTGAGGTAAAGCCCGTCGACCTGCTCGGTTGCCAGCAGCAAGTTACCGTTGTAGGTAAAGTGGCTGACTTTGGTAATGCTCTGTTTGCCGCGATCAGCATGCGGAGCCATGCCATCGCAAGCAGAGAGGCGATAACCCACTGGGCTACCACCGGCACGGGTGTTTACCGCCGCAGCGCAGGTAAGGCGCCCAAAGCGGGCATCGCTGTAACTATTAAACAGCTCTCTGTAGAAAACATCGTGCGGTGTGGTAGAGAAGTAGGTTGCGGTGGCGCTATACAACACGTTGCCATAGGTATCTTGGTCGGAACTTTGCTCGGTAACCGAGGCACCACTGCCGTCTAAGGCATAGCTGATATCGCGGGTGTAGGCCGGGTACACCACATAACCACCAGTGGAATCGAGGTTACGTGCAACCTTGCTTAGCTGATGATTAACAACAGTACTCCCTTCGGGCGCGGGAATACTGCCGTCTTGCGGATACAGGGTGATGGACTCGCTGAGCAAGGTACCGTCGTTGGTTACTTTACTGGTACTGGCCGGCGTACCAGTTAAAGGGAAGATTTGGTTGTAATTGGTTTTGGTGGTGACGTTACGCTGCAGATCTTTGGTTGCCAACACTTCAAAACCAAGGAAGCCCCGACCCTGGGTATGAAGTAAACCACCACCATAGCTATAAGCAACACTGACAGAGCTATTAGCAGGGGCGTCAGAGGTGACCTTTGAGACCACCTTCATGGTGGATGGCCCCAAGCGCCGTAAAACACCATCATTGGTAGCGTTGTTGGAATCGGTCGCAAAGTACACGTCCGAGTCATTCAACTGGCCATAAGTGACCGTGGTTTTAGTACCCATGGCGGCCGAGTCGGTATTAAAGGCAGTAATAACGTTATCGTCTAACCCAGCGCGAAAGTTTTTGTAAACCTTAAGGCTGCCGCTTAATACCGACACCGCATCGATTTGCCCATCGTTATCGATATCGGCAAATTGGAAGTAGTCCTCAATTTTTAGTCCTGCCTGGAAAGTGCTACCAGTAAAGTCAACAGTGGTACTACCGGCAGGTACATAAGCATAGTTAATATAAGCATCATTACCGCTACTACCGGGGAAGATAATATCGGTACGGCCATCACCGTTAATATCGGCCAAATGCACCTTATAAAAATTGCTGTCATCCCCATATATTGAGATCAATTTTGGCTTTGTAAAATGACCGTCACCGAGAGAGATGATGTAAGACCAACCGCCCAGGTTACGATATAGGAAATCAGTCAGACCATCACCATTAAAATCGGCTGACATTATAGTCTTAAAGTGATTTTCGTCGACAATAGTTACCGGGTCATCATAACCTTGACCATTCGCAATCCATACTCCTAAAGAAGTTGATGTATATTCTTGCCAATGCCCGTCTACTGCACTGCATGAATCCTCGCTATCTTCGTCAGGATATCCTTTACATGTTCCGACTGTCATGGTGTAGGCAAGCAATAAGTCTGTCAGACCGTCACCATTAACGTCAACCAGACTCATGTTATCTAAGCTATCAATACTTGAGCTATGAACATCCCAATCATTAAGGCTCATACCGAATCTATTGCTAGATAAGGTCTGCTTCTTTGAACCTGAGAACCCTATACCATTTTCGACCTTGTTTTTATATCCAGAGATTACGCCATTATCGACAAATAGAATATCTTGTAGTCCATCGCCATCAAAATCAGCGACAAAAGTCTTAGCTTCTAGACCCTTTGACGGAATATTTAAGTTGTAGGACTTCGTTGCAGAAGCGGGTATAACGATAGTACAACGACCAAGATCTGGGTTATTACAGACCTTTATATCTTTCCGTTGCGTTGGCGAATAATAAAGGACATTCCATACACCATTGATACTAGCCAGGATGTCCATTGTGCCATCACCATTCCAATCAATAAATTTTATCTTTTCTGGTGAGGAAATAGTGGAGTTAGTCAACAACACTGGCGAACCGGTAATATTGGAGCGTAGGTACCATTTGCCATTACTTAAATAAAGTAGATCGGTATTACCATCGCCATCAAAATCCATGAAATAATTATTTGCTTGGTCGCCATTTTCAACACTGATGGTAGAGGCGGTTTGAAACACGGCATCTTTTGGATGGCTTTTTTGCCAATCAAAGGCAAGGGGTGCCAAACAATCTACTGACGGCGTACACTCCTGAACCGAAGCCAAGGTAGTGGCTTTATCAACGGACGTTGCAGCATCGTAATACAGGTTATAACTGCGCCACAGTTCACCATCGTCATAAACCAAGACGTTAGTCAGGTACTTGGTTTTGTTAATGATAGTGCCGTAAGACAGCAACGATTCCGGATAGCTGCGATCAGCATATTGGAATACCACCTGATTGTTGCCGTCAGAGCTGACCAACCCTGAGCTGGTATTTACCATCGCGGTATAGGAGATACGCTTGGGTAGCACCTCGCCCTGTTGCGGTTGCTGATAGTCGTAAAGCACCGCATTGCCAAGGCGGTCGGCAACCACATCCCTTAGCCAGCTCGATACCACAGAGGCATGTTGGCCGGCTTCTACGACGGAGGTCCAAAGCTTGGCATTGGCCTCGCTCCTACGCCCATAGAACTGTCTTTCACCGGCTTTTGTCTCTGCATAGAGATAACCGGATCCAGTACTGAGGGTGCCAACGGCGTGCACCTCAATACCCGAGGCGATTTCAGTAACATAGGTTTGGTTGGCGGCCCAATAGGTGGCGTCACTCGGCGCCGGGCGCTGGGTAACATAGCCTTTTACAAATAGCTTTTGGCCATCAAGGCACAGTCTGTCAGCGGTGCTGTAGGTCACGCCGCCAATGGCGCCTTCCTGGGCAATATTTTTAGGGCAACGATAAATGCTTGAGCTGGCACTGAGGCTCCAACCAATACCGGCTATGCCATCGCTTTTATTGGCGCTGGAATAATCCAACGAGATGCTTGGCTGAACGCTGGTTCGGCCACCAGGAATAGTCAGGGGTACGGAATAGGTTGCACTACCGGATTCGTCTACACGGAATTGGCCGGCAGTTAAGCCGGATAAATTGGCAGAGAGCGGCGTACTGGGCAGGTGATTATCGTTAATCACTGCGTTCAATTCAGACGCTGAGTAAGTCCCATCGCCGTTGGTATCGGCGCTGGCAAGAATAGTGGAATTCAGTTCGGTGCCGTTAAAGTGCTGCAGCGTTTTATAGTTGCCACTGATAACAAAGCTATCGCCAGCTGATCCTTTGGAAACCAGCAGCAAATCGTTTTCTAGGTTGCCATTAAAGTCAGCTTCGACAATATCGAAGTCCGATGCAGTCAGTGAAGGGGAAATGCTGGCCCATTGGGCATCGCTAAGCGGTACAAGGCTCCAGGTTCCGTCACCGTTATTCTTAAGCTCAAAACCACCGGCAGGATTTCGGAAGGCAATAGGGAAAGACGGGGAGGCATGGATCAGTGCGATTTTTTTATCGGCCTGGAAATAGTAATCACTGCCATTTTTGTAGGTTGTCCAACCCAAACAACTTGCAGAGAAAGCCATTACCAAAAGAGCTTGAGCGATTTTTTTAAAATACATTAGAAAGACCCAATAAAAGTCAGCACTGTCCCTGTATGTACAGGAGTCTTATCCGAAAAAGTTATGGCAGGTGTCAGGTAGACACGCAGCACCGGTGGCAGGCTAGAAGCGAGAGCGGAGAGTGAGAAAAGAAGCAAACCTTTGCCATTGCGAGCATCCTGCCGAAGATAATGAATAAAGTGTGAATACACTAAGATATTACCGAGCAATGCTCATAATATCAACAGAATTTAAGGCACATTCATCATGCGCAAAAAATAAACAGCCAAGGCGAAAATCAAACATAAAATTAACAAAATTGGATATTTCATTTTATGTCCTCCTCCCCTTCAGCAGAGGCAGTAAAAATAGAGGAAATGCCCACCCATGCTGACCACAACATTAATCAAGCAAAGCTAATATTCAGTTGTCGCTGTGTGTTTCAAGTTTGTACCGATACCTTTTTGTTAATTAAATAGGCACAAAAAAGGGAGGCCTAAGCCTCCCTTTTTCAGATGGTTGCGCGAGCTTAGAAAGCTACGCTGCCTTTGAGGGTCGCAACCCAGGCGTTGTCGTTTTCGCTCAGGCCACCCGGGTTGTGGATGTACTGAATTTCAGGACGCAGCGCCAGAGCGGGAGTGACCTGGAATTTGTAGTAGGAAGCGAACACCATTTCGTCGTCTTGGACCGGCATGTCGCCACCCATCACAGCGGCGTTAAAGAGGCGCTGGCTGTCAGACAGGCGATCGGAGACGTGCAGGTACTGGCCGGCCAGGCCCCACTGGTCTTTCGGACGAGACGCGAAAGGCCCTTTGTAGACGATACCGACGTTAAAGGAGCGGTCTACGGTGGTGATGTCACGGTCGTTGAGGGTGATGTTGGAGAACACGCTCAGGCCGCGGCTGCTGTCGCCGTCAACAGAGGTGATCTGCTGGTCAACCACGAAGTAGGCACCGGACTTGTTGCTGTGGGTGCGCGCTACGCCACCGTCGAGGATCAGCGGTTGGCCCTGCTCGTTGTAGTACAGGTCGTTGCCACCGGCGGTGTCATACCAGTAACCCAGTTTCCAGGTACCCGGCAGGCCGTTCAGGGTCGGGGTCCAGCCCAGTTCGGCCGGAATGGTCAGGCCTTTGGTGCCGTGGGGGCTGCCGAAGTTCAGGCCTTGGCTGTTTTTCAGCCAGCTGGGGTTCATTTGGTAAACGCCCAGTTTCACGTACCACTCGGGATTGAGGTTGTACTTGGCGGTACCGGCCCATTGGCTGATCGGCCAGTTGTACAGGGTGGAGTTGAAGTTACCCGGCTGGGAGCCGCAGAAGCCCAGGTAGGAGAATTCGCACTGGAAGTCGCCAAACTCGGAACCGACGTTCATTCGGCCCAGTTTCAGGTCCAGGTCGCCGCCCAGCAGTTTCTGCTCGTAGAAGAATTCGGAGATACGGGTAGTGCGGCCACGGCCGTACACTTCCAGGGATTGCATCAACTGGCCAATTTCGGCTTTGTTGTTGATGTTCTGGGCCTGACCGCCACGGTTGGTCAGGGAGAAGCGGAAACGGCCGCCGTCGAGACCGAACAGCTTGTTGAGATCGAAGTCGAAGCCCAGTACTGTCTGGTCGGCATAGCTGTAGGCGTGACGCTCACCGCCGCTCAGGTTGCCACCGGTTTCGAAGGTGTAGCCCAGGCTGACATCGATGCCGTCGTTATGAAGCTGGCTGCGGTAGCCCCCAATATCACCGAACAGGTAGTTATCTGCGTTGAAATCGTCGGCATGTGCTGCATAGCCGCTGCTGATAAGCCACAGTACAGAGGCTGCGGTAAGGGTCTTTTTACAGTTCATGGTTTACTTCTTCTTGTCCAAGGGGAAAACACTTCCCTGAAATGAATGCATGACAAAAGCGTAGAACCCGGTTGCGGATGCAAGATGAACAGACCGTCAACCAGTTAACGTCAACGGCGCCTTTCTATCACAGGCGCCATTTTAAAAGCCCGAGGATTTACCTGAGTGGTCGTATGGGCATTGTTGGCGGTGTTATAGGCGCCCAGAGCAAATAGGGGCAATCGCCTCTTCACAGGGACTCAAGGACACAACAGATGGACACCAAAGCGCTGCGCTATTTCCACGAAGTGGCCAAGTTGCAAAGCTTCACCCTGGCCGCCCAGCAGTTAGGGGTAGCCCAGCCAGCGGTGAGCATGGCCATTCGCAAGCTCGAGTCGGAGCTGAACCTGAGCCTGTTTCACCGCCAGGACCGCAAAGTCACTCTGACCGACGAGGGCCGCCGCCTGCTGCCCCACGCCGAGCGCATTCTCACCGCCCTGACCGACGCCGAGCACGAGATGGACGAGCTTAGGGGCCTGGGCACCGGCGAGGTGCGGGTGGGGATTCCGTCGATGCTGGGCTCTTATTACTTCCCGCCCATTTTGATGGCCTTTCGCCACCGCCATCCAAGCCTCAACCTGTCGGTGATTGAAGCCGGCACCTGGCAGCTGCGCCAAATGCTGGAAGCCGGTGAGCTGGATTTGGCGGTGATCGTCTCCGAGTTCTTACCGCCGGAGCTGGAAGCGCGGGTGTTTTTAACCGAGGAAATGCGGGTCACCGTAGCCAAGGATCACCCCTTTGCCGGCCGCCAAAGCATCGACCCTCAAACCTTTTTTGACCAGGAACTGGTGATGTTCCAAGAAGGCTACTTTCACCGCAAAATTGTCGACCGGCTGGCCCGCGAGGCCGGGCGTACCCCCAACATCGTCTTTCAAACCAACCTGATTCCGCTGATTAAATCCATTGTTAAACAAGGCTTTGGCATCAGCACCTTGCTGAAATTAGCCGTCGATGGCGAGCCGGACCTGGTCTCCATCCCCTTTAGCGAACCGGTGTGGCTGGAGCTGTCCATCGCTTGGCGCAGAGGCAGTTACCTGTCTAGGGCCAACACCGCCTTTGTCAATTTCCTGCTCGACGCCTGAAAAAAGCGGCCCCGAAAGGCCGCTTGGGTGAACCCGGGCCGGTTTAAAAGCCGCCGCTGACCGACTGGCTCTGGCCGGTGTTAAAGCTGTTGTTATCCCCGCCCTGCCACTGCACGCCGGCATTGGGGTCGGCCTCTTCGCGCTTGAGGCACTTCCACGCTACGGCGGTATCGCTGGGCAAGTTAATGGTGCCGGTCCAGGTGGGGTAGCTGGTGGGTGAGAGTTTCACCGCCGCGGCCGGGTCCCAGCCGCCAAGGGCAGCGACATCCCCCACCACATACACGCTTTGGCCCTGGTAGGTGGTGCCGTTGTTGCAGCTAAAGCTCACCGCCACGCTGGCGCTGCCGCCGCTACCGCCCCCCGAGCAATTGCCGCTGCAGCCAGCGCCCTGGTAGATGGCGACGGCGTCCATGGCGGGCACGGTCAGCGTCAACTGACCTGCTGACACCGTCAGGTAATGGCTATTGCCGCTGTCGTCCAGGCAGCCGTTTTCTGGGTCACCCTTGATGACATTGCAGTAACTGCCATCGCTCATGCCAGTGCTGAAACTCTGGGTGAGGCTGCTGCCTTCACGGTTAATCACCACAAAGCCTTTGCCGCTGCGGCCAAAGGCCACCTGGTTGTTGCCGTTGTCCCACCAGTTGCTGAGCGCGCCGCCATCGGTGGCGTTACGAAAACCCACCATGTTGGCGATGGGCCGCCAGCGGTGCTCGCAGGCAAAGGTGCTGTAGCAGCCGGAGGGCTGGCCGTTTTGCCAGACACTGGCGCCTCCCGGGCCGGCATCGGTGTCGGTGAAGTAGAAGCTCGACATCACCTTGGGATAACCGTAGGGGTAGGCCAGCATAAAGACATTGGCCAGGGTGTAGAGACTACCGTCCTTGTAGGTGAGGATATCGCTGCCGCCGGCGCCATGGCCGCGCTGGTTGTCGTGGTTGTCGGTAAAGACCACCGCCGACGGGCTACCCACAAAACCCCAGGCGCTGCCGAAGTTACTCAGGTAGCTGAGCTTTTGGTAACGGAACACATTGCCGATATTGGCCGAGTAGCGAAACTCGGTGACCTTGCCCATGGCGGTGTAGTCGTTGGCGCTGACCGCCTCGCCGCCAAGGTCTATCACTTCCTGGAAGATAAGCGGGCTGCCATTGAGCTTGCTGTAGACTCCGGCCAGGTCGCTCGGCGCCATGTGTTTGGCAGCATCGATGCGAAAGCCCGCCACGCCCATGGCGGTCAAACCGTTGAGGTAGTTGGCAATGGTTTGCTGCACGTAATTGCTGGCGGTGTTGAGATCCGGCAGGCCCACCAGCCGGCAGTTTTGTACCCGCCAGGCATCGTTTGCGTAGTCGCTGCTCTGGATATCACAGCTGCTGTGAAAATCGTTGCTGCTGTAGGCCGGGTAACTCAGGCTGGCGCTGTCAAAGCTGGAACCGGCCACCCCGGTGCCGCTACCGGCGGCGGTGTGGTTGATCACCGCATCCACATACACGTCCACACCGGCCGCCTTGCAGCGGTTGACCATGTCCTGGAACTGGGCGGCGCTGCCGCCACGGCTCTCAAGCTGGTAAGACACCGGCTGGTAGCGGGTCCACCACTGGCTGCCCTGAATATGCTCGTTGGGCGGTGAAACCTGTACCGCGCTGTAGCCCTTGGGCCCCAGAAACTGCTCGCATTCTTGGGCTACGTCGGTCCATTTCCATTCGAAAAGGTGTACGAAGGCACCGGCCTGTGATTGGGCAGAGGCAAGGCTCAGCCCGGCGGCCAGGCACCATAAGGCACTGACTTTC
Organism: Gallaecimonas pentaromativorans; assembly: GCF_003751625.1. Taxonomy (NCBI): domain Bacteria; kingdom Pseudomonadati; phylum Pseudomonadota; class Gammaproteobacteria; order Enterobacterales; family Gallaecimonadaceae; genus Gallaecimonas; species Gallaecimonas pentaromativorans. Next base: position 107,863 of record NZ_RJUL01000008.1, on the reverse strand, counting down.
ATTGGTTTATCCTTAAATCTTATTATTTGCTGCATACCCGGCCCATGCTGTTGGGCCGGCCCCGGGAGAGGGCATTGTTGACCCTAGATGAGCCTTGGGGCGCCGACAAAGCCAACCGCCTTGAATACGTTTTCATAAGGCGGGGGCACGTTGGTGGTGGCATAAAAAGAGGTTTGGGTGGCGATCCGGGTGGCGGCTTGTTGCGTAGAGCAAGGCTTAACAAGGAGCCCTCATGCTTACCCTTCATCATCTTGAACGTTCCCGCTCACACCGGGTGTTGTGGCTGCTCGAAGAGCTTGGCCTTGAATACCGCATCGAAAGCTACCAGCGCGATGCCAAAACCATGCTGGCCCCGGCCTCGCTACAGGCGGTGCACCCGCTGGGGAAATCCCCGGTGCTGGAAGACGGCGAGCTGGTGATTGCCGAGTCCGGCGCCATCCTCGAATACCTGCTGGACACCTACGGCCAGGGCCGCCTCAAGCCTGCCGGTGGCCAGGCCCTGGTGGACTACCGCTACTGGATGCACTACGCCGAAGGCTCATTGATGCCGCTGTTGGTAATGAAACTGGTCTTTAGCCGCATTCCCAAAGGCCCGATGCCCTTTTTGGTGCGCCCGGTGGCCCGTAAACTGATGGCCAAGGTCACCCAGAGCTTTTTGCAGCCCCAACTGAGCCGCCACCTGGCCTTTATCGAGCAGCACTTGAGCAGGGGCGACTGGTTTGCCGGGGAATTTAGCGCCGCCGATATCCAGATGAGTTTTGTGCTGGAGGCCGCCGCCAGCCGCGCCGGGCTTGATGATTGCCCCAATATCATGGCGTTCATCGAGCGTTGTCGAAAAAACTCGCAGTATCAAGAAGCCATAAGGAAAGGTGGGCCGGTGATTTTACAGGCCGATTAACGCAGGACGCACAGCAAAGGCAGGAACAGATGATGGCGAAAAGCACAGAGTGTAATGCAGGCCCCTTGTTGGCTAAGGCCAGAGGCAATGCATGTGCCCAAAGCAAAGCGGCCGAGGCCGCCCCCAGCGAAGCGCAGTTCCTAGAAGAGGTGCTGCACCAGCTGCGAGACGCCCAACAGCCGCTTAAATGGCGTTATCGTCTACTGGGAAAACTGCGCCGCTTAAAAGGTCCAGTCCAGCCCTAAGCTCCATTGCCGCCCCGGCAGGGGCTCCACATAGCGCCCGGCGCTTTGGTTAACCACTACCGCCCCTGCCAGCTTCTCATCCGCCAGGTTTTCCACCCGCGCCCACAGGTTCACCGGCCCAAAGCCGCCCTGCCAGCCCAAGTCCCAACGGTTACCGCCCGGCACATAGACGCTGTTGTCGGTGGTGGCAGCAGTGCGACTGCGATGGTGCCAGTCCAGCGCCAGTGACTGCGCGTCGGCAAAGAACCAAGACAGGCGCTGGCTCATGTCCAGCTTGGCGATGCCGGGAATGCGCTCGCCGGTGTCAAAGCTGGCATCCAGCCAGGTGCCGCTTAGGCGGTATTGCCAGTCGCCAAACTGGCGTACCAGCTCCCCTTCCAGGCCCTTGCGTTTAGAGTCTTCACCGTTGTCATAAACGGTGCGGCCGTTATCGCTTTGCACCACCACCAGCTCGCGGCTGCTGTCGATGTAAAAGCCAGTAACGGTGGCGTGCCATTGCCCCATTTCGGTACTGACACCAATCTCGGCCTGGCGGTGCTTGCTGCTTTGAAGGTCTTTGTTAAAGCCGCCGCCGTCTACCGAGTAAGCCATCTCGGTGAGGGTGGGGGTTTCAAAGCCCTCACCGATGCTGGCAAAGCCGGTCCAGCCCGGCGCCAGTTCGTGGCGATAGCCAAGGGCCCAGGCCAGCTCGTTGAAGTTGCCGCTGCCGCTGTCGTCGTTTTCAAAACGGTCATCGACGCTAAAACGGCTGTGGCTATAACGCACCCCGGCAGTAACACCGGCCACATCGGCAATGGCGTAGGTATCGAGGCTGCGGATGCGGCCGGTTTCGTCGCGGCGCAGTACGCCCTGGTGACCAAACTGGTTGGCATAGCCCTGGCGGTCGTCCTTCTGGCGGCGATACTCGCTGCCCAAAGTCCAGTTGACGTTTTGCCAGCTTGGGGTCCATTCCACCCGGGCGCCCTGGTTTTCACGGTCCAGATCGACAATACCCCCGGCGCTAGTATCGCCCACAAAGGTGAGGTACTGCAATACTTTGCGGTCGCCACTCCAACCGGACAAATGCCAGTCGCCCTGGTTGTAGTTCACGCCACTCAGGCGGTCACGCACGCTCTTGTGGGCATCGAATTTAATAGCGGCGGCGTTGCCGGCATCGGGGTCGGTTTGCCATTGGCTAAGGGTTTCAGATTGAGGGTCGTTCAGGCGCGGCTCGACGCTTTGCTGGGTAAAGGCGGTCAGCCCGCCGCTGCCGCCTGCCAGGCGCCACTGGTTGCGGCTGGCCTCGCTGTGGGGGCGAAAGCCGTCCATTTCCAGGCGCTGGCCACTCAGGCTCAGCCAGTTGTCGCCATCGCGGTAATTGCCAGTGGCATTGATGCGGCGCTGGCCGTCCTGCCCCACCATGGCGCCAACCTTGCCGCCGCTTTGCTCGGGCAGGCTGGAGCGCAATTGCAGCACGCCACCGGCGGCGTTGCCATAAAGGGCCGCCAGCGGGCCTTTGATCAAAAGCGCGTGATCAATGCTGCCAGCCTGCACCGCCGACAATTGCCCCTGGCCGTCAGCACTGGAAATGGGAATGCCGTCTTGCTCGATACGCAGGCTACGCACCCCGAAGCTGGAAGTGGCACCAAAGCCGCGCACCACCAGGCGGGTGTCTTGGGCCATGTTGACCCGCGAGTCCACCTGTAGGCCGGGCAGGCCCTGCAACCAGTCGCCGTTGTCCAATAACGGCCCAGCCTCTGGCTCGGCCAAGGAAGCCGACGGCAAGGTGGCCCCCAGGCGGTGGCCCTGCACCTCAATCACCTCGGTGTCGGTGCTGCTTGCAGCCTTTGGCAGGTCCTGAGCGCTCAGGCTCGCCATCATGATCCATGCGACTGGTGTCATTTTCTTTCCGAATTAGTGTCAGCGGGCCGGCAGAATAGCGGTTTTAAGCCTCTTTTTCTCGTAAAAAGACTACATACCTTTGTGCAATAAAGCTCACCACCATGATGACTCCCTCTGCCAGAGGCTTACCGATAAAGGGCGAAACCCCCATGCCGTAAAAGCCTTTGGTAAGGAAATAACCCAGCCCAATCAGGGTAATAGCCAACACGCTGTAACGGCCAGCCTCTTTGAGCAGACTGCCCTGGCTGCCAAAGACCCAGAGCCGGTTGCAGCCGAAATTAAAGACCGCCGAGCAAATCCTTGCCAGCACCATGGCCAGCAAAATCTCGCCGCTTACCATGTAGAGCAGCGCAAACAGCAGGTAATCGAGCCCCGCCGAAGCCAGCCCTACCCCGGCGAAACGGAAAAAGCGGCTGTAGATACGCAGCGAGTCGGCCAGGGGCCGAAAATGGCTGCTGGGGTTACCGGCTTCATAAACGGTGGCGATGGTCTTCTCGCCAATGGATATGCCGTTGTCCTTGGCCGCCAGCAGCATGTCCAGCTCGAACTCGTAGCCGTTGGCCTTGATGGCCAGCAATGCCTGGAAATAAGCCTTGGGTATGGCCCTAAGGCCAGTTTGGGTATCGCTAAGATGCTGGCCGGTAGCCAGGGCAAACACCTTCTCGGTGAGCTTGTTGCCAAAGCGCGAGCGCAGCGGCACTTGCTGGTCAAACTGGCGCACCCCCAGCCACAGCTTGCGAGGGTAGGCCTCCAGGCGCCGCGCCAGGGCCAGAATGTCGTCAGCCAGGTGCTGGCCGTCGGCATCGGCGGTGACCACTCCCGGGCAGTTATCGGCCCCATGGTCCTCGACCCAGGCCAGGCCGGTTTTGATGGCGGCGCCTTTACCCTGGTTACGCAGGTGATGAATAACCTCCACCCCGCGCAGCTCGGCCAGGGCATCGAACAGGGGTTTGAGGTGGCGATTGGAGCCATCATCCACCACCAGCACCGGGTAGTGGGGGCCACGGGCCTTGAGGGTAAGCACCAGTTGGTAGAGGGTTTCATCAGGCTGGTAGGCAGGGATCAGAATCACGGGCCTTGCCGCATTAACGCTGTTCACGACGTCCTCCTTGTGTCCGGCCTTGGCGCCGCCTGACGCGGCGCCCTTTATTCCAGCCTTACAAGACGCCCCTGTATGAACAATGAAACCCTTTGTTTAATAAGATATTCATTCAGATTTGGCTCAGCTCTTGGGGGCCGGCTCCAGGCGAATAAGGCGGCCGTCGTCGGCGTCGGTGAGCAGGTAGAGGTAACCGTCAGGCCCTTGTTTTACGTCGCGAATGCGCTGGCCGATGGGCACCATCAGCATCCGCTCTTCGCCGGTGATGCGGTTGCCGTCCAGCTCCAGGCGCACCAGTTGCATGAATTTAAGGGAACCAACAAACAGGTCTCCCTTCCAGTTGGGAAAGCGGTCGCCGGTATAAAAGGCCATGCCGGAGGGGGCAATGGACGGTACCCAGGTGTGGATGGCCGGTTCCATGCCGGCCTTGGCGCTGCCCTCGCCGATTTTGCCGCCGCCATATTCCTCGCCCATGGTGACTACCGGCCAGCCGTAATTCTTGCCGGCCCGGTCAATGTTCACCTCGTCGCCGCCTTGGGGGCCGTGCTCGTTGGTCCACAGCTCACCGGTGCGCGGATTAATGGCAGCGCCCTGCACGTTGCGGTGGCCATAAGACCAGATCTCGGGGCGCGCCCCCAGTTGGCCCACAAAGGGGTTGTCCTTGGGGATAGAGCCGTCTGGCCAGATGCGCACCACCTTGCCCAGGTCATTGGCTAGGTTTTGAGCTTGGTCGCGGGCGCTGTAACGCTCTCCCAGGGTAATAAAGAGGCTGCCGTCCGGGGCAAAAGCGAGCCGCGAGCCAAAGTGGGCGTAAGAGCTGAACTTGGGCACCTGGCTGAAGATCACCTTGAGCTGAGTGAGGGTGTCGCCTTTGAGCCGGGCTCTTGCCACGGCGGTGGAGTTGGTACCGGCCTGCTCAGAGGGCTCGGAATAAGAGAAATACACCCAGCCCTGGCGGTAGGCCACATCCAGCAAGCCGCCCTGGCCGCCCACGGCGATGGCGGGCAGGCCCTTGACCGGCTCGCTGAGCTTACCGCCCGGCTCGAGGACACGCAGCTGGCCGCTACGCTCGGTAATAAGGATGCGGCCATCGTCCATAAAGGCCATGCCCCAGGGGTGGTCCAGCCCCTGGGCCAGGGTTTGCACTTTCACCTCTGCCTGATCGGTGGTCACCGCCAGCGCCGGGGTGGCCAGCAGCGCCAGCCACAAATAAAAGAAGGGTTTCATGCCAGGCTCCTTTTTCTGCTTTGTGTTCAGCCTAGTCCGGTTGTGGCAACCGGATAGTGCTAATCGATTAATGACATTTGGTATAGGCTGGAAAGCTCAGTATGGTGTGCACCTCCTTGGTTGGATCAGAGCCGTTATGATCTCAGAGAGCCGTTTTGTTCCCGCGCTGGGGCTGGCCAACAGCCACGCCCAAACCCTGTTTCCTACCCTCAATCGCTCCAAGCCTTGGGTGGCTACCCGTGGCGAGTGGCTCACCACCCCTGACGGCGATCAACTGGGGCTGATGACCCCAAAGCCTGTTGTGGACGACCCGGCCAGGCCCCTAGTACTGGTGCTGCACGGCCTTGAAGGCTCGGTAAGCTCCCCTTATGTGCAAGGGCTGATGGAGGCGCTGCAAAAGGCCGATTTTCAGGTGGCGGTGATGCATTTTCGCGGCTGCGGCGGGGTGCCCAACAAGTTGCCACGGGCCTATCACAGCGGCGAAAGTGGCGACCCGCGCTGGCTGGCCGGGGTGCTCAAGGCTCGCTACCCCAGCACGCCGCTGATGGCGGTGGGCTACTCGTTGGGGGGCAATGTGCTGCTCAAATGGCTGGGCGAAGACGCTGGCCAAAGCCCGCTGGCCGCGGCGGTGGCGGTGTCAGCGCCCATGGATTTACTGGCGTCGTCCAAGCGCATTGGCAAGGGGTTGTCTCGGGTTTACCAGCGCCACCTATTAAACTGCCTGGCCCGCAGCCTGCGCCAAAAGGCGACCGATCCGGCCCTGGCGATGGCCATGCCCGATGTCGCCGACAGCCGGCTGTTTCGTGATTTCGCCACCTTCGACCACGCCTTTACCGCGCCGCTGCACGGCTTTGAAAGCGGCCGCGATTACTACGCCCGCGCCTCCAGCAAGCCGCTGCTGGCCGGTATTTGCCAGCCGACCTTGATAATCCACGCCAAGGACGACCCCTTTATCAGCCACAGCGCCATTCCCACCGAGGCCGAGCTCAGCCCCAGCACCACCTTGGAGCTCAGCGCCAAGGGCGGCCATGTGGGCTTTGTGAGCGGCAGCATCTGGCGGCCAAGCTATTACCTGGAGAGCCGCATTCCGGCCTTCTTGCAGCAGTTTCGCTAAGAAAAAAGCCCGCTTTCGCGGACTTTGCCTTACTGGGTGGGGTTAATGGTCTTGGGCACCAGGTTGACCCTGATATTGCCCGAGGCCCCAGGGTAGTTGCTGTACACCTGGTTTTGCTCAAGGGTGTAGAAGGCGTCCAGGTAGTCGTCGTCGTTGCTAAACCAGTTGCTGGGCATAGCCTTGATGATCTGCTGGCCAAGCTGGGCAAAAGGCAGCGCCTCTGGCACGCCACCGGCAGAAAGGGCCTGGCCCAACACCTGCACCAACAAACTGGCGAGATCCTGGAAGTTGTAGTCTGAGTCCTGCTCGAAGAACACCACGTCTGCCGCGCCCCAGCGGTACCTGTCCCAGTACACCAGCACCTGGTTGGGGTAATAGGTTTTGTCTTCGTCGTCCAGATACGGCATGTCGACAATATCCACCTGGGGTTCGTCGGCGAAGGGGTCGATACCCGCCACCACCGCAAAGACTTCGGCGTTGCCCAAAAGCCAAGGCTCTTGCACGTCGTTGGCGCGGATGGACTGCACCAGGGTGGTGGAAAGGGGCGCGGTGTCGGCGCTGACAACGGGGCTACTCAGGCCCGCCTCCACCAAGGCTTGGCGCACCAGTTTCAGGCCGGCGCTTTGCGCCTTGCGGCCGTCTTGGCCCACCACAAACACCGGCCGGGCCGGCAGTTGGTGTACGTCCAGCATCTGGCTGCTGCCGTCTGCCGCAAAGGCTTCAATGGCGCTCCATTGCGACTCGTCGCCGTCTGGCACGTAGGCCACCAGCGGCGCGGCGCCTTTATCCAGCGCCGCCTTCATGCTGGGATGCGCCAGGCGCACCTGCATCAGGCTGTCCACTTTGCCAGTCAGGCCGCGTTTGGCTTGTACCGCCAACTCGCGCTGCGCCGCCTCTGTGGCCAGGGCGTCAAGATGATACTGCTTTATCAGGGTACCGAGGGGTACGGCATAATCCTTGGCCACCGTGGCGGGCTGCCATTGGCCAAGGTCCCGGGCGAGATCCAGGGCCAGTTGGCGATCGCTATTGGCGGCAAGGGCGGGGGCAGAGCACAGGCTCGCCACCAGGGTCAGTAACAGGGTTTTGTTCATCGTTATCTCCATCTATCCGTGATGGGAGAGGGCCAGGCCAGCATGGCGGCCCGGCAAGAGACGATGAAGGGCAAAAATTATTGTGACGAAAAAGTTAATGCTTATTTTCTAAGCGATAACGTGGCCTGCATCACCGCTTCGGTAAGGGCCTGCAGCGGGCCGGCGTCCAGGCGGCGCTGGTGCCAATAGAGCCGCACCTTGATGCGATCTTTGGGGGTCAGCTCCACCACCTTGCCGCTGTCGATGGCTTCTTGGGCCTGCCAAACCGGCACTAAGGTCCAGGCTAGGCCTTTGATGGCGGCGTCTACAAAGCTTTGGGCGGCCGGCATGGTGTGTACCGGGAAATCGCCGTCTTTAAGCTGCCAGGGGTTTAAAAACTGCAACAGCAGGTGGTCGTGGTGGCCGTACACCATGGCGGTGGCGGCCTTGAACGCCTCGCTGGTGGGGCCTTCGGGGAAGTAGTCGGCAGCATAGCTGGGGCTGGCGATGGCGGTATAAGGCATGGTGCCAAGGAAGGTGGCGTTGCAACCCTGTACCGCCTGGCCAAAGGCGCTCACCGCAGCCAGCACGTCGCCGTCTTTGAGCTTTTCGTGGGTGATGTCTTGGTCCATCACCAGCAGGTCTACCAGCAGTTTGTCCTTTACCTGCACCACCGCATCCAAAAACCAGGTAGCCAGGCTGTCGGCATTAAGGGCGATGCGAATGCGGGGCCGCTCCTCATTGAGCTGCGGCAAGCGCGCCGCCAGCTCGGCCGACAACAGTTGCAGCTCTTGATAATGGCGATAGAGCACCTGGCCCAGCTCGGTCAGCCGAATAGGCTGGCTGCGCACCACCACCGGCCCCCCCAGCCGCTCCTCCAGAGCACGAATGCGCAACGAGATGGAACCTTGAGTGAGGTTAAGCCAGCGGGCGGCCTGTTCAAAGGAACCTTGTTCGACAACGGCGGCCAGGGCGGCCAGGTGTTTAGGGTCAAGCTGCATAATTTTATTTAATGACTTATTTGAATATATTTCTTTTTATAATACCGAAAGCCCCCTAGCCTTACATCCAGAATGTTTTTCTGGGTTTGTCGCATGTTTATTCTTGTCTTCACCAAAGGCCTGCTCACGGCAATGGGCCTTATCGTTGCCATTGGCGCGCAGAATACCTTTGTATTAAGCCAGGGCCTGCGCCGCGAGCACCACTGGCTGGTCGCATCGGTATGCACTTTCTTTGATCTGCTGTTTATCCTGCTGGGAGTGCTGGGGCTGGCGACCTTCCTGCAAAGCCTGCCGTGGCTGGTGGCCTTGTTGCAATACGTGGGCGCGGCCTATCTTTTGTACCTGGCCTGGCAGGCGGCCAAGCGGGTGAAAGACTTACACGGCCTGAGCGCCCTGCCCGAGCGGCGCCTGAGCCGGAAAAAAGCGCTGATGACAGCCCTTGCCGTGACCCTTGCCAACCCCCAGGTGTTTTTAGAAACCGCCTTTATTATCGGCACCCTGGCGGGTGACCAGGGCCCGGCCAAATGGGCCTTTGCCGTTGGCGCCATGACCACCTCCCTGCTCTGGTTTTACGGTCTTAGCCTGCTGGCCAGCCGCTTGGCACCGCTGCTGGCGCGGCCCCGGGCCTGGCAATGTATCGACGCCTTTACGGCAGTGCTGATGACCGCGCTTGCGCTGTCGTTGGTGCTCTAGTCTGGTGGTTGGCAGCGGCGGCATTCTTGCTACACTGGAGGGCCTGGCTTAACTGAGTAACTCCCATGATCGTGCCCTGGCAGGCGTTAGAAGCCGACACCCTCGACAGTATCATTGAGCACTTCGTGCTCCGCGAGGGCACTGATTACGGCGACCAGGAAGTCCCCCTGGCCCAGAAGGCGGCCCAGGTAAAAGCCCAATTGGCCAGAGGTGAAGCGGTGCTGTTATGGTCAGAGCACCATGAAACCCTGAACATTGTCTCCAAGGATCAGGTTCCCCATGTCTAAGCGCCACCCTGTTATTGCGGTTACCGGCTCCAGCGGCGCCGGTACCACCACCACTAGCCTGGCTTTTCAGCATATCTTCGCCGCCGAAGGGGTTAACGCCGCCTTTGTAAACGGCGACGCCTTCCACCGCTATACCCGCCAGGAAATGCAAGCCGCCGTACGCAAGGCCCGCGACGAAGGCCGCCATATCAGCCACTTTGGCGAAGAGTCCAACGATCTTGAGCGCCTGGAAAAGCTCTTTTCCCAGTACGGCAAGCAAGGCACCGGTGACACCCGTAAATACCTGCACACCTTTGACGAAGCGGTGCCCCACAACCAGCTGCCCGGCACCTTTACCCCCTGGCAAAGCCTGCCGGAGAACACCGATTTGATGTTCTACGAAGGGCTGCACGGCGGCGTGAAGACCGACCACGTCGACGTGGCCCAGCACGTGGATCTGCTGGTAGGCATGGTGCCCATCGTCAACCTTGAGTGGATCCAGAAAATCATCCGCGACACCGAAGAGCGCGGCCACAGCCGCGAGAAGGTGCGCGAGTCCATCGTTCGCTCCATGGACGACTACTTCAACTTCATCACTCCGCAATTCTCCCGCACCCATATCAACTTCCAGCGGGTGCCCATGGTGGACACCTCCAACCCCTTCTCGGCCAAGGCCATTCCCACCGCCGACGAAACCCTGGTGGTGGTGCGCTTTCGCAACATGCCGCAGGTGGATTTCCCCTACCTGTTGCAGATGATCCACGGCTCCTTCATCTCCCGCATGAACACCCTGGTGGTGCCCGGCGGCAAAATGGGCCTGGCCATGGAGCTTATCTTGCGCCCCATAGTGCGTAAGATCTTGGAGCAGCGTTATGCATGAAGAATGGATGGTGGAGGTGGATGACCGTGACCAGCCCCTCGGCCGGGTGCTGCGCAGCACCTTCCCCTTCGGCGAGAAAATTCACCGCACCACCTTTATCTTTGTGCTGAGCGACGACAACCAGCTTTGCGTGCAAACCCGCGCCACCAGCAAAGGCTATTGCCCCGGCCTTCGAGATCTCGCCGCCGGCGGCGTGGTGGACTGGCAAGAAAGCTACCTTAGCTGCGCCCAGCGGGAGCTGGCCGAAGAGCTGGGCCTTGAGGGCAAGCTGACGCTACTGGGTAAGTTCCTCCACAAAAGCCAAGGTAACTACAGCTTTGGGGTCGCCTACGGCTGCCGCCACAATGGCCCGGTCAACCCGCAAGATGACGAAGTGACCAGCTTTGAATGGCTGGCGCTGGATGAGCTGCTGCAAAGCCCCGGCCCCGCCTTTACCCCCGACAGCCTCGACGCCTTTCACCGCTTTAAAGGATTTTTGCCCTACCTATGAACTGGGTTATCACGCACCAGCAAGACTTGAGCACTAGCGAACTGTACGCCTGCCTTGCCCTTCGCACCGCCGTGTTTGTGGTGGAACAAAACTGCCCCTACCAAGAAGTGGACGGCAACGATCTCACCGGCGACAGCTACCACCTGATGGCCTGGGAAAACGGCAAGCTGCTGGCCTACCTGCGCATCCTCGACCCGGCGCTTAATCAAGGCCGGGTGATCATCGGCCGGGTCGTCACCGACGCTAGCGCCCGCGACCGCAAACTGGGCCACGCCATGATGGAACGGGCGTTAGCCTTTATCGCCGAGCGCTTCCCCTGTCTCCCGGTGAAATTAGGCGCACAAGCCCATTTACAGGGGTTTTATGGGCGGTATGGGTTTGTGGCGGAAGGTGAAGAGTATCTAGAGGATGGGATACCGCATATTGATATGGTGAATAAATAATTTATTTAGTCTAAATAGGGAATAAAAATGAGCCAGGTTGACTTAAAATTAGAATTGCATGAACTCGACGACTCCTACGAATTTAGACTCATCGATACGCTTCTGCTGGCCGTCTCAAAAGATGAAGTAACGGATGAATTACTTGATCAAGTCTACGACGGACTGGTAAAGGCTTTTGGTCTTGGAATATACCTGGGACAAGAGTCTGTAAAAAATGGATCAACCGGATTCTCTGTTAAAGCTGAATAAGTAGGGATACATTATTTAATTACCTTATTTATATTTAATATAAGTGGCTGATCCATATTCGATAACAGTGTTATATTTCGGAGTAAACTATGGCAAGGAATAGCCCGACAGACCTTCAAATCCTACAAACAATCTATGACCTCTACTACGATGAATTTTGTGCTTACGATCAGGATGAAACTATTCGTGGTTCAAAGATCTTTGTCCCTGTCGATTGCTATAGAGTAGCTAGTAAACTGAAAACCAATGGGGATATTGTTTTTGGTCGACTTTACTATCACTTGGCAAATAAATACAAATATACTGACCATGATAATGGTACAGCTCCAGTAGTAAGATTGTTTGAATTTCAAATGGAAGAAGATCCAAAGTGTGTACATTTTCCCTTTATGGCATCTGTTTTGGCCGACCTCAAAGTTCAAGACCGTAGATTTAAGCTAACTCTGACTGCATCAATTGCTGCGTTGTGCATTTCAATTGCTTCGTTATTTTTAACAGGATTTGAAAAATTTTCTTCGGACACCGCGAAAGAAAAAGTTGAACTGAAATATTACAAGCCAATTAATCCGCCCACTTTCGCATCAACTGATTGACACGTTTACTTGCCGGTTCCCGCACCGGCGGGCGGGGTACTTTGTTTTACTCAGGCCATCCCTGGCCTTCGCCCTTCGGGCCATCGTCGCGGTGCTCCGATGTTCAAAATCGCTCCCGGCGATTTTGTCGCGATGTCTTCGCTTCTAGTCGCTTGCCGCTGGTCCAATTATCGAATGGTCACGGAAATGCGGACCTTCCATGGTGGTTGGGCCCAGCTCGGCCGTCCTCGGCCTCGCGCGAAGCTGCATGAAAGCTGTGCTTTCATTTCGACCTTCGCCCCTGTCTCAGCTGCCCCTCCACGTCAGTTCGCGGACAAGCCGCTCCCGCTCACCAGCTAAAATCAGTCCACCGGACTGATTTCTTAACGCGCTCGCCCCGCCAGCGAAGCGCTCCACTTAACGGACTCCGTGGCCTCACCATCTGGATATGAAGTATCTGGACGATTGCTGCTTCGTTGAATCAATGCCAAAAACAAGCAACCAAGAAATAATCTCCCTTGAAAGTACATTTGCCTATTAGCAGACGGCTTCCCGGTCCCGATCTAAGAACGAAGCATGTTAGCCAGCGGCTAAGTGGGATCTGGAGATGCTGCTCTTGGGGCCCCTTTAAGTGGAGCGCCTTACTGGCGGGAGCGGGAGCTGATGTGAGTCAGGGATGACGAACAAGCGGAAGACGCGCCTGGAGCGCGTGTGGAGCGGTCAGCGGCAAGCGACCAGAAGTAAGGACGTCGCGTAACGCCGGGGGGTCTTTCTTTGCCTACTTTCTTGGACAAGCAAGAAAGTAGGTCGCCCGCCGGGGCGAGTCCCGGCATCTAAAGTAACCAACCCCTTACAAGGTGTTTGCTAAGAAGCGGGACTCAATGACAACCCCTAGGCGACTCAGGTCAGCTCAGAGCGGACTCAAGACTGAACCAGCGCCGCAGCAGTATCCTCAGATACCACCTTATCCTTCCGATGATCCCTGGCGATCAGCATATAAAGGCTGGGCACTACCCAGAGGGTAAAGAGGGTGCCAAGGGCCATGCCGCCCACCAGCACCAGGCCGATAGAGTTGCGGGCGGCGGCGCCGGGGCCGTCGACCAGGGTCAGTGGGAAGTGACCGGCGACGGTGGCCACCGAGGTCATCAGCACCGGGCGTAGCCGGGTCATGGCGGCGTCGTGGATGGCCTCCAGTTTGTCTTTGCCCTGCTCTTGCAGCTTGTTGGCAAACTCGACAATCAAGATGCCGTTTTTGGCCACCAACCCCACCAGGGTCACCAGCCCCACCTGGGCGTAGATATTGAGGGTGGTGGTCCAGCCGTTGGTCCAAAAGGGGATATCCGGGTTGGGCATTTTCAGCACCGTAAACAGCAGCGCGCCGAACATGGCCAACGGCACCGAGCCCAGCAGGATCACCAATGGATCGCGAAAGGAATTAAACTGCACCGCCAGCACCAGGAAGATCATCAATATCGCCATACCCAGCGCCGGCAGGAATTTCCCCCCTTCGGTGCGCAGCTGTCGCGACTCGCCGGTGTAGTTGACGCTGTAATTGGGGGGCAACACCTCGGCTGCCGCTTTATCCAGGGCGTTAAGGCCCTCGTCGAGGCGAGCGGTGAGGCCCGAGAGCTTGATGGCGTTCAGTTGCTGAAAGCGGTTAAGGCTACGGGGCACGGTGCTGTTTTCGATATGGGCAAAGGTGCTGACCGGCACCAGCTGGCCACCGGGGCCGGTGACATAAAGGCCTTCAAGCTGCTCAGGGTTAAGCCGTTCGGCCCGCACCAGCTGGGGTATCACCTTGTAGGCGCGGCCCTCGATATTAAAGCGGTTCACGTAATTGCCGCCCATGGCGGCGCCCAGATCCCGGCCCACATCGCGGTTGGTAAGCCCCATGGCCGCCAGCTTTTCGTGGTCCAGCACGATGCTGGCCTGGGGCTGGTCAATCTTCAAATCGATTTGCGGCGGGAAGTAAAAGAGCCCGCTTTCCATAGCCTTTTGTTGCAGCTGCTGGGCGTAGGCCAGCATCTGCTTGGGCTCGTCGGTGGAGAGCAGCAAAAACTCCACCGGGAAATTGGAGCCCCCCGGCAGCGCCGGTGGCTGGGCGGCGAAGATTTGCATGCCGGGAATGTTGGACAGCCCCGCCTGCACCTCGGGCACTATTTCGCGCACCGCGCGGCGGCGCTGGTTCCAGGGTTTGACCACCATGCCGGAAAAGCCCCCTACATCGAGGGCGGCGGCAAAGGGGTCTGAGGGGGAGAGCAAAATTTGAAAAGTGGCGTCGCACTCGGGGGTATCCAAAAACACCTGCTGGGCCGCCTCGCCGTAAAGGCGTTTTTGGTCGGCCGAGGCATTGGCGGCGTTGTAGAGAATACCGAACATAAAGCCTTGATCTTCAAGGGGTGCCAGTTCCTTTGGCGAGAAAATGTACATGGGCACCACCATCAGGCTAAGCCCGCCCCACAGCACATAGACGGCGCTGCGGCGCTTGAGTACAGCCCCAAGGGCCCGGCCATAACCGAGGCGCAGCCGGTCAAACTTGTGGTTCACCCAGCCGGTAAAGCCGCGCTCTTCCTTGTCGGCGCTGCGTAGCAGTTTGGCGCTCATCATCGGCGATAAGGTCAGGGCGACAATGCCGGAGATGGTCACGGCGCCGGCCAGGGTCAGGGCAAATTCGCGGAACAAGGCGCCAGTCAGCCCCCCTTGCAGGCCGATGGGGGTGTAAACGGCGGCCAAGGTCAGGGTCATGGCAATTACCGGGCCCACCAGCTCCCGAGCCCCAATCAGCGCCGCCTCGCGGGGAGTGCGCCCTTCGCGAAGGTGGCGCTCGACGTTCTCCACCACCACGATGGCGTCGTCCACCACCAAGCCCACTGACAGCACGATGGCCAGCAGGGTTAACAGGTTGAGGGTAAAGCCGAAGATCTGCATCAAAAACACGGCGCCAATCAAGGACACCGGTATCGCCACTATCGGCACCAGCACCGAGCGCACCGAGCCCAGGAACAGGAAGATCACGATGATAACGATGACCAAGGTGTCCAGCAGGGTGCCCAGCACCTCGTGAATGGCGCTGGAGATGTACTCGGAAGCGTCGTAACCCACCAGGGCGGTCATGCCTGCCGGTAAGTCGGCCTGCAGGGCCGCCAAGTCTTCACGGACCCGTTTTATCACCGAGATGGTGTTGGAATTGGGCAGCGGGAAGATGCCCATAAACACCGCCGTCTGGCCGTTAAAACTGGCCTGGGTGTCGTAGTCTTCGGCGCCCAGCTCCACCTTGGCCACGTCTTCGAGGCGCACTATGGTGTCGTTTTGCTGGCGCACCACCAGCTTTTTAAAGGCCTGGGCGGTGTGCAAATCGGTGTTGGCAGTGAGGTAGGTTTGCACCAAGGCGCCCTTGGTCTGGCCCACCGCCGACAAAAAGTTGTTGGCGGCCAGGGCGTCAAACACCTGGGCCGGGCTGACGTTAAGGGCCGCCAGCTTTGCTGGCTCCAGCCACACCCGCATGGCATAGGTGCGGGCGCCGTAAATTTCCACCCGCTGCACCCCGGTCAGGGCCGAGAGCCTGGGCTGCACCACCCGCACCAGGTAGTCGGTTATCTGGCTTTGCGACAAGGTCTTGGAGGCAAAGCTCAGGTAAGCGGCGGCAAATTCAGAATCGGCCGACTGCACGCTGATGGCCGGCAGCTCGGCCTCAGGCGGCAGCTGGTTGCGCACCTGGTTGACCTTGGCGGTGATGTCCGCCAGCGCCTTGGTGGTATCCACATTGAGCTTGAGCCGGGCTGTGACCATGGACAGCCCCAGCAGGCTTTTCGATTCCACGTAATCAATGCCGTCGGCCGAGGCGATGGCCCCTTCGATGGCGGTGGTGACAAAGCCCCGCACTACCTCGGCGCTGGCGCCAATGTAGGGGGTAGCGACGGTAACAGAGGCGTTTTCACTGCGCGGATATTGGCGCACCGACAGCGAGTTGGCGGCCTGCAGCCCGGCAATGATGATGAGGATATTGACCACCAGGGCCAGTACCGGGCGCGTAACGAACAGATCGGTGATGGCTTTCATGGCGGCGCTCAGGTGTTGTCGGGCTTGGGATCAAGCTGGAAGTGCGGAGCAAGGCTGTTGTCCACCTCCACCGCCATCCCCGGGAACAGCTTGAACACCCCGGTGCTCACCACTTGCTGGCCGGCTTCAAGGCCCTTTTGCACCACCACAAAATCCCCTCGCTGCTCACCCAGTTCCACCGGCTGCTGGCGAAGGCTGAGCTGGTCGCCGGCCTTTTCCACCACAAACACCGAATCGCCGTATGCCCCCGGCTGCACGGCGGTGATGGGGATCAGCAGCACGGTTCGACTTTGCGCTTCCGCCAGGCTCACCGTCACGTACATGCCGGGGCGCAGCTGGCCCTCTGGGTTGGCAAAGGTGGCCTGCACCCGCAGGTTGCGGGTGGCAGGGTCCAAGTCAGGGTTGAGGGCACTCACCTTGCCGGTGAGCTGCTGGCCGCCGAAGGCGTCAATATCGGCGGTTACCGCCAGGCCATCGGCCAGCAGCGCCAGGTAGCGCTGAGGCAGGGAGAATTCCACATAGATAGGGTCCAAAGACTGCAACGACACCACGTTGCTGCCCTTGTCGAGAAACTGCCCCAGGCTCACCTGGCGAATACCCAGGCGCCCGGCAAAGGGGGCGCGCAGGATTTTCTTGTCGATAAGGGCCTGAATGTAAGCCACCTGGGCCTGGGTTTGCTGCACCGTGGCCCGGGCTTGGTCCAGCTCCCCCTGGGAGATGTTGTGGCTGGTGATAAGCTCGCGGGCCCGTTTTTCGGTCAACAGCGCCAGGGCGGCGGCGGCCTGGGCCTCTTTCAGCTGGGCTTGTTCTACTTCGTCGTCCAGGTATAAAAGCGGCGCCCCGCTAGCCACTTCGGCGCCAGCGGTAAAAGCGATGGTTTTGACCCGCCCTTCGGCCTCTACCCTCAGCTGCGCTCCCTGCATGGCCACCACTGTGCCCACCGCCGGCAGCCGGTTACGCCACTGGCTTTGCTGCACCTCGGCCACATTGACCTTCTGGGGCGGCATCTGCATCTGGGCGCCAGCCGCTGCCATGGCTTGAAATTGGCTGCTTTTTATCAGCACCAGCATTGCCGCCACCAGCAGCGCCAGCACCAGCCCCAAACCCGACCACAGGAATTTTCTCAGCATCCGATGCCCGCTCCCCCACGGGCAAACCTACTGCATCTGGCATGTTGCCAAAGTGTAGCAGCGCCACGGGTAAAGCCTTGGATCGCAAAAGCGCCCCGAGGGGCGCTTTTATCTCATTGTGATCAGCAGCTTAGTGGCTGGACTCGAACTCGGCTTCCTGCTCGGCCAGGTGCAGCACTTCGCGCACCGTAAAGTCGGTACGGCCGGCAAAGAGGGCGCGGCCGAGCTGGCGGCGGCAGCTGTCCCAGGTGTGGCTGGACTCGCCGGTGATCTGCATGAAATCACGCTTATCGCAGAACAGGGCGTAGGCGAGATAACGGTGGTTGGGTAGCTTGCCTAAGGACTTTTTCAGCGCCCAGTCCACCTGGGCGGGGGTGTAGCTTGGCAAGGAAGAAAACTGCTTAACCAGCAGTTGTGGGGTAGCCCGTAACAGGCGACGGGCGCGCATGGATTGGAAGATATCCCTGAGCATGATGACGTCCTTGTGTCGGTGTGGTTACTTGCGGCCGGGGCCAGCAAAAAACCAGATGATGAGTCCAATCAATGGCAACACCAGTATCAACAAGACCCACAGTAATTTCTCGACCGGTTTGGCGCCACTCTTTAGCACCTGCACTATGGCGTAGATATCGGCGATGAGAATAATAAGACCGATGATCCCTTTCATTGGCTCTCCTTGCTGTGTGCCGTCTTTCCCAGTCTAGATCAGTGTCAGCGCATGACCAGACTAAAATAACGCTTGTTTATCAATAAAAAAGCCCCGCTAAAAAGCGGGGCCTTTTTTTACTAGCGGCACTTAAGAAGCAATCATGCCACGCAGCACATGGTGCAGGATGCCGCCGCTCTTGAGGTACTCAAGCTCGGTGTTGGTATCCACCCGGGCAATCACTTCCTGCTCTACCTTGTCGCCGTTGGCGCGCTCGATAACGAGCTTCAAGGCAGCGCGGGGCTTGAGGGAGGCCAGGCCCAGCAGGCTGATTTTTTCATCGCCAATGAGCTTTAAGCTCTCTTTGGAAACCCCTTCAGGGAACTGCACCGGCAGCACGCCCATGCCCACCAGGTTGGAGCGGTGAATACGCTCGAAGCTCTGGGCTACCACCGCCTTGATGCCTTGCAAGGTGGTGCCCTTGGCGGCCCAGTCACGGCTGGAGCCGGTGCCGTATTCCTTACCGGCGATCACCACCAGCGGTGTGCCCTCTTGCTGGTAGCGCATGGCGGCATCATAGATGGCCAGTTGCTCGCCGGAGGGAATATGGCGGGTATAACCCCCTTCAACGCCATCGAGCATCTGGTTTTTGATACGGATGTTGGCGAAGGTGCCGCGCATCATCACCTCGTGGTTGCCGCGGCGCGAGCCATAGGAGTTGAAGTCCTTGGGCGCCACGCCGTGCTCTTGCAGGTAACGGCCCGCCGGGCTGTCGGCCTTGATGTTACCGGCCGGGGAGATGTGGTCGGTGGTGATGGAATCGCCAAACAGTGCCAGGATGCGGGCGCTTTCGATATCTTGGAGCGGCTTGACCGGCTCGGTGATGTGGTCGAAGTACGGCGGGTTCTGCACGTAAGTGGAATCATTCGACCAGTTGTAGGTTTTGCCGGGGCTGACCTTGATGGCCTGCCAGTCGGCGTCACCTTCAAACACCTCGGCGTATTCCTTCTGGAACATGCCTTCGTCCACCAGCCGCACCACCTCTTGGATCTCGGCAGAGGTGGGCCAGATGTCCTTGAGGTACACCGGGTTACCGTCCATGTCCTCGCCCAGGGGCTCGGATTGCAGGTCGATGCGGGTGGTACCGGCCAGGGCAAAGGCCACCACCAGCGGCGGTGACGCCAACCAGTTGGCTTTGACCAGCGGGTGCACCCGGCCTTCGAAGTTGCGGTTACCGGACAGCACCGAGCTGACCGTCAGATCCCCTTCTTCCACCGCCTTGCCAATGGCATCAGGCAGCGGGCCGGAGTTACCAATACAAGTGGTGCAGCCATAGCCCACCAGGTTGAAACCCAGTTCGTTGAGGTATTGCTGCAAGTCGGCCTTGGCCAGGTAGTCGGTGACCACCTTGGAGCCGGGAGCCAGGGAGGATTTTACCCAGGGCTTGCGCTTGAGGCCCTTTTCCACCGCCTTTTTGGCCACCAGGCCGGCGGCCATCATTACGCTGGGGTTGGAGGTGTTGGTACAGCTGGTAATGGCGGCAATCACCACGTCGCCGTGGCAAAGCTGGAAGCTCTCGCCGTCAACCGGCACTCGCTGGTCTTTGTCGACACCGGCCAAGTCCAGCACGCCGTCGATGGCGCTACCAAGCTCAGGCAGGGCAACCCGGTCTTGGGGGCGTTTGGGGCCGGCAAGGCTGGGCACGACGTCGTTAAGGTCAAGCTCAAGGGTGTCGGTAAAGAACGGCTCGGGGGCGGCAGAATCGCGCCAGAAGCCGTTCTCTTTGGCGTAGTTTTCCACCAGTTTGATGGTATGCGGGTCGCGGCCGGACAACTCCATATAGCGAAGGGTTTCGCCGTCGATGGGGAAGAAACCGCAGGTGGCGCCGTATTCCGGGGCCATGTTGGCAATGGTGGCGCGGTCGGCCAGGGGCAAGTCGTCGAGGCCCGGGCCGTAGAATTCCACAAACTTACCCACCACGCCTTTTTTACGCAGCATCTGGGTGACGGTCAGCACCAGGTCGGTGGCGGTCATGCCTTCCTTGAGCTTGCCCTTGAGGCGAAAGCCGATGACTTCGGGGATCAGCATGGAGATGGGCTGGCCCAGCATGGCCGCTTCCGCCTCGATGCCGCCCACACCCCAGCCCAACACGCCTAAGCCGTTGATCATGGTGGTGTGGGAGTCGGTGCCCACCAGGGTGTCAGGGTAGGCCATGCCGTCCTGGCTCCACACCGCTTTACCCAGGTACTCGAGGTTCACCTGGTGGCAGATGCCGGTGCCCGGCGGTACCACCCGGAAGTTGTCAAAAGCTTGCTGGCCCCAACGCAGGAACTGGTAACGCTCCTGGTTACGCTCCATCTCGATGGCCACGTTTTCGGCAAAGGCTTGGGGGGTGGCGAAGGCGTCTACCATCACCGAGTGGTCGATAACGAGGTCTACGGCAGAAAGGGGATTGATGCGTTCAGGATTGCCGCCGGCCTTGGCCATGGCATCGCGCATGGCGGCCAGGTCAACCACCGCCGGCACCCCGGTGAAATCCTGCATCAGCACCCGCGCCGGGCGGTACTGGATCTCACGGTCAGACCTTTTGGTCTTGAGCCAGTCGATAAGGGCGTGGATGTCTTCGGTGGTGACGGTATCGCCGTCTTCGAAACGCAGGAGGTTTTCCAGCAACACCCGTAATGAAAACGGCAGTCTTGCTACCTCACCGAGGTCCTTGACTGCCGCCAGGCTGAAATAATCGTAGGACTCGCCGTCCACAACCAGGGATTTGCGGGCCTTAAAGCTGTCCTTTGATGCATTGGCATTACTCACAACATTGCTCCTTGACGCTTTTTTATCCTGTTCATCAATGCTAGCACCCTAACTAATTCAATAAAACAGTCAAACTTAACGGCAGTTAATCGGATAGTCCGAATATCGTTCATTTAGTTAATCGCAGGTACTTTTTTGGAAAATAACCCAGACTGAAAATGTAGGACGTTAATAACAACAGCGTTATCAAAAGGATAGAAAGCAGGAAAAGCGGTATGAAAAGTAACAGCCAGCTGTCGACAGGCTGAATTGAAATGGCAAAATCATATTTCGTTAAGGCTTTTCGCGATTAAGTACCGGGCGCCCCTAGCTGCCTTAACGCCGATATAGGCCACTCCTTTTGCGCGGCGCCAACGGGCCATACAAATGGTTAACCTGTTGAATCAAAAGCTTTTTCACAATCACATCTGAAGGTTCCTGACATGATTTCTTTCTCTTCCAAAAAGTCCCTTTCTGTTCTCGGTGCCGCTCTGCTGCTGGGTAGCCTCTCCGTCAGCGCCCAGGCTGCCACCCTTAGCGCCAAAGTGGGCGCCTACCCTGGCACCAGCCAGACCGTTACCGGCAAGGTAAAAGTGAGTTTCCACGACGGCCGCACCCTGGTGCATTACGACCTCAAAGGCCTGGGCCCTGTGACCAACGGCGGCTTGCATATTCACGTGGGTAAAACCTGTGACGACGCCGAGCAAGTAGGCGGCCACTACTTCTCCCCCACCACCGCCGGTGATTACTGGAAGAGCGGGCTGTGGTCTGCCGACAGCAAGGGTGAAGCCATCGGCTCCTTCACCGTGGTATCGGACCTCGGCTACAAGGACAACAAAGACCACGCCATCGTGGTTCACGGCCCTGACGGCGCCCGTATCGGCTGTGGCATCTTGAAATAAGCGGCGATAACGCCAATGACAACCCGCTTCACGGCGGGTTTTTTGTGGGTAAAAAACAGGCAAAAAAAACGGCGGCTTCGGCTCAAGAAGGACAACATGCCGAAAACCGCCGTAAGACTAAAGTCACGAGGAAGTGGGGTCTCCCCCACTTCGAGCATCATCTGCGGGACGAATTCACACGCAAAGAGTGCTGATGATTAAGCGCCCTGACCCATCTAAAACATCGTGCGTACAGTCTGGATTTTTAGAGCTGTCCAGACATCAGCTGAGCAACCAGCGAAGGCCGTAGGCCACAACCGACAGCGCCACGACGCTGCCAAAGTAAAGGCCGACAAACCAAAACCATTTTTGCTTGAGCATCAGTAACCCTCCTCGAAGTCATGCACTTTGCCGCGAAAGATCCTATAGCCCCAGAAGGTGTAAGCCAGAATGAGCGGCACGAAGATAAGCACTCCGGGCAGCATGAACTTGAGGCTCTGGGCAGGGGCCGCCGCCTCAAACAGATTCAACCGCCCCGGCACCAGTTCTGGGAACAAGCCCACCACCAGGCCGATAAAGCCCATCACAAAGAGCGCCACGGCACAGAAAAAAGGCGCCACTTCCGAATGCTTGAGGCTTTTTAAAAGCGCAAAGGCCAGCACTGCGGTAATAAAGGGAATGGGCCACAGCCAGCCGATGTTCTCCAGCCAGCGGCTGTGTACCGACGGCACCGCCGCAAAATTCCACAGGCTCACCGCCAGCATGGCCAGCACCACCGCCGCCAGCAGCGGCTTGACCAGGGCCTTGGCCTTGCTTTGCAGCTCCCCTGAGGTTTTTACCACTAGGTAGGTGGCGCCCAGCAGGGCATAACCTGCCATCACCGCAAAGGCGGTCAGCACGCTAAAGGGGCTTAGCAGCACTTCGCCGCCGGACTGCACCAGGCTGCCCAGCATCAGGCCCTGGCAGAACGCGGCTACCGAAGAGCCCAGGCCAAAGGCCAAGTCCCACCATTGGCGCGAGCTGTGGGCCTTGAAGCGGTATTCAAAGGCGATGCCCCGGAAAATCAGCGCCACCAGCATCAGGCAGATGGGCAAATACAAGGTGGGCAGCAAGGTGGCGTAGGCCGCCGGGAAGGCGCCCATCAAAATCACGCCGCCAAACACCAGCCAGGTTTCGTTGCCGTCCCAGACGTGGGAGACAGAGCGCATCATCATGTCGCGGTCGTGCTGCTCGTGCAGGGCCGGGTAGAGGATACCCAGGCCCAGATCAAAGCCGTCCAGCACCACGTACATCAGAATGGCAAAACCCAGCAGCAGGAAATAAAAGAGTTCCATCAGAAGCCCTCCTTCTTGAGCTCACGTACCCAGTTCAGGGCATAGCCGGGGGCCTGCATGCCCACCAGTTGGCTTTCGAGCTTGGCCATATCCGGCGGGCCTTTGCGGATAAGCTTGCGGTAGAAGTGCAAGAAGGCCGCCAGCAACACCAGGTAAGTCACCACAAACAGGGCCAGGGTCAGCGCTACCCGCTCGACGGGCAGGTTAGACACCACTTGCTCGGTGCGCACCAGGCCGTATACCAACCAGGGTTGGCGGCCAATTTCCACCACCCACCAGCCGGCGATGGTGGCAATGAGGCCAGCCGGGGTCATGCACACCAACAGGCGCAGCAGCCATTTGTCTTGCCAGAGCTTGCCGCCGCGGCGCCGCCAGTTGGCCCAGAACGCCACCAGTATCATCAGCACACCTAAGCCCACCATCACCCGAAAGCTGAAGAAAACCGGGGTAACGGGAGGGCGGTCTTTGGGCGCAAAGGCTTTGAGGCCGGTTACTTCGCCGTCCAGGCTGTGGGTGAGGATGATGGAGGCGAGATACGGCACTTCCACTTCCAGATGGTTGGTCTCGGCCTTTTCATCGGGAATGGCAAAAAGGCGCAGGCCAGGGCTTTTCTCGACCTTGTCCCAGATGCCTTCCATCGCCGCCAGCTTGGCCGGTTGGTGTTCTTTGACCACCAGGCCGTGCTCGTCGCCGACAAATGCCTGCAAAGGCGCCAGCACCAGGATGAACCATAAGGTCATGGACAAGCCGCGCTTGGCAAACTCGCGGTCGTAACCTTTCAGGAGGTACCAGGCGCTGATGCCCGCCACCAGGAAGCTGGCGGTAAGGAAGGTGGCCAGCAGCATGTGCACCAGGCGCAGCGGGAAGCTGGGGTTGAAGATCACCTTGAACCAGTCCACCGGCACGTACTGGCCGTTCACGAATTCATAGCCCGCCGGGGTTTGCATCCAGGAGTTGGCGGCCAGGATCCAGAACGCCGACAGCAAGGTGCCCAGGGCCACAATCAGGGTTGCAAAAAAGTGCAGCCGCTCGCCGACCCGTTGCCAGCCAAACAGCATTACCCCCAAAAAGCCCGCTTCCAGGAAGAAGGCGGTCAACACCTCGTAGGTCATCAGTGGGCCCAGCACCGGGCCAACCAGATGGGAAAATTCACTGAAGTTGGTACCGAACTCGTAAGACAGCACGATACCGGTCACCACCCCGGAGCCAAAAGTGATGGCAAAGGGTTTGATCCAGAATTTGGCCAATTGCAGGTAGCGGGGGTTGCGGGTTTTCAGCCACAGCCCTTCCCAGGTAGCGATCAGCACCGCCAGACCTATGGTCATGGTGGGGAACAGAATATGAAAGCTCACGGTCCAGGCGAACTGGATCCGCGACAGCAGCGCGGCATCCATGGGTTACCTCCGCAGCCAGCGACTGACCAACCAAGGGGATGCCGCCAGGGCGACGGATGCAACAACGAACAATAGATCGGGAAAAAATTGGCTCATGGTCTACTCCTTGCTAAGGATTGCATGCCAACTTTTCGCAAAGGTCGTGCCAACTACGCCAACCCTTGATTTATATCAATTTCAGGGGCTAAGCTGCCGGCTATTCGTCAACGATGTTGACGATAGTAACGAGGGAACTGTCAACGATGTTTACACCCGAGCTGGTGCTGGTGTTTGAAGTGGCCATGGGTGCCACCCTGCTCAGCGGCCTGGCCACTGCCTTGTGGCTGTGGCGCCAGACCGACCTGCGCCCCCTGGCCGGGTTTGTCACCGTGATGGGGCTGTGGTGCCTTGGCCATTTGCTAAGCCCCTATTCGAGCTTGCTGGCACTGCCGCTGCTGCTGGCCAACCCCTTCATGCCCAATACCTTCCTGCACTTTGCCCTGGGTTACCTCACCACCACCCCGACCCGTAAGCAGCAGCTGCTACGCCTAAGCTACGGCACCAGCACCTTTATCTTTTTGTGCAGCCTGCTGGGGGGCGCCAGCATTCAGCCCTGGCCGCCCTTTAGCGGTTTTATCCACCTGCATCCTCTGGGCTGGCTGAACCTGGGTTGGACGGTGTTTTTGGGGATTTGCGCCCACGGGGTGCTGCTCAAAGCCTGGGGGGAGCAAAAAAGCACGGTGCGCCGCTCCATCCTCGCCATCTTTATGGTGGGGGGCTGGGGCTTGCTGCTGGCGTCGAGCTTTGTGTTTCCGTCCCTGGGTATCGACTACTTCCCTTACTCGATGCTGGCGCTGCCCAGCTACGTGCTGCTGCTGGTGTTCGCGGTGCTGCGTTATCGGATGCTGGAGGTCAACCTCTGGGCCAGCCGCATCCTTATCGCCCTTGGCCTGGCGCTGGTGGCAGGGGTGCTCTCAGCGCTGGCCGCCAGCCTCGGCTTTACCCGCTCGGGCTTGCTGCTGTGGATTTACTCGCTGCTGACCTTAGGGGCCAGCGCCCTGCTCTACCCCATGCTGAGCCGTTGGGTGCGCCAGCTTATTTACCCCGGCGCCCGTCTTGACGAGCAGCTGCTGGGCCGCTGGCGCGACCAACTGGGCACCACCAGCGACTGGCAGGGCCTGATGCAAGGCGCCGAGGCCTTGCTCCAAGAAGACCTTGGCCTTGCCATCAGCGTTAGCCAGCAAAGCGCCACCGGCCCCCATATTTATTGCTACCGCCAGGGCCCCATGTGGCAGGCCGAGGTGATGGGAGGCCAGGAGCTGCTGCCCGCCCAGCATCTGCAAGTAGAAGTGTTTGCCTCCTTGCTGGCCAGCGCCTGCGACAACCTCGAGCGCACCCTGGCCCTTGCCGAAGAAGAAAAACGCCGCCTCGACCAGCAGCATCTGGTGGAGCTGGGGGAACTGTCGGCAGCCATGGCCCACGAACTTCGAAACCCCCTTAACATCATCGCCATGGCCTCGGCCCGCACCGAAGAAAAAACCCGCCGCCATATTCAGGACCAACTGAGCCGGGCCGACCGCCTGATCCAGGATTTGCTCTCCTACGGCGGTAACGTGACCGTCGACAAACAACCGGTGACCTTGCTGGCGCTGGTACAAAGCCTGCCCCAGGCCGCCGGGGTGGAGCTGAAGGTGCCCCAGGCGCTGGTGCTGAGCGCCGACCCTCACCGCCTGACCCAGGTGCTGGTAAACCTCTTGGAAAACGCCCGCGCCTTTGCCCAGCACATCTGCCTTGAGGCCGAGGGCAACCGGGTGTTCATCCACAACGACGGCCCGCCGGTCCCCGCCGAGCTTGCCGACAAACTGTTCCGGCCCTTTGTGTCCAAACGCCCCGGCGGCTCGGGCCTGGGCCTTGCCATAGTGCAGCGCATCATGAAGGCCCACGGCGGCAGCGTCAGGCTGCGCACCGACCTCGGTTGGCCCACCACCTTTGAACTGGAGTTTCCCCTATGACCGGCCGCATCCTGCTGGTGGACGACGAAGTCGCCTTTTGTGAACTGGCCAGCGCCTGGCTCGAAGAAGACGGCTACCAGGTCAAAAGTGCCCACAACCTGGACCAAGCCAGGGAGCAACTGGCAAGCTTCGATGCCGACCTCATCCTGCTGGATTTGGCGCTGCCGCCCCAGATGGACCCCAGCCACACCCTCGAAGCCCTGCCCAGCCTGGGTGACAGGCCCATCATCATCCTCACCGGCCATGCCGAGCGGCAACTGGCCCTTAACGCCATGGCCCGTGGCGCCTGGGACTTTTTATCCAAACCGGTGGACCCAGACATGCTGGCGGTGGTTATTCGCCGGGCGCTCACCAAGCAGAACCTGACCCGCGAACTCGGCCGCCTCAAACAAGCGGGCCAAGGCCCTCTGGATGAGCTGGTGGGCACCGGCCAGGCCATGGGCAACCTCAAGGCCCTTATTCAGCGCATTGCCCCCACCGACGTGCCGGTGCTGGTAACCGGCCCCTCCGGCACCGGCAAGGAGATGGTCAGCCGCGCCCTGCACAAATTGTCGCGCCGGGCCGAGGGGCCTTTTATCTCGGTGCACTGTGGCGCCATTCCGGCCGAGCTTTTGGAGAGCGAGCTGTTCGGTTACAAAAAAGGCGCCTTTACCGGCGCCGACAAGGACAGGCCGGGCCTTTTGGCCATGGCCGACGGCGGCACCCTGTTTTTGGATGAAATTGGCGACATGCCGCTGTCGATGCAGGTGAAATTGCTGCGGGTGCTGCAAGAAGGCACCTTCTACCCGGTGGGCGGACGCGAGCAGCAGAGCATCGACGTGCGGGTGGTGTCGGCCACCAATGCCGACCTGCAGCACCGGGTGGCGGACGGTCGCTTTCGTGAAGATCTCTACTACCGCATCAAAGGGGTCAACCTGCAAACCCCGGCCCTGGACGACAGGCCGGAAGACCTGCCGCTGCTGTGCGAAAGCCTGTTGGCCGGCTGGTGCCGGCGAAGCGGCCGCAGCCTGCGCCTTTCTCCTTCGGCGCGCCAATGGTTTTTGGGGCGCAGTTGGCCCGGTAACGTGCGGGAGCTGAAAAACACCCTCGAATCAGTGGCGGCCATCAGCCAGGGCCAGGTGATTGGGCTGGATGACATCGCCCTGCTCTACCCCACCGACACCAGCGCCGAGCCCCAAGGCGATAGCCTCGAAGAACAGGTGCGGGCCCTTGAAATTCGCCTTATCAGCCAAGCCCTTGGCCAGCAGCAGGGCAACCGCTCCGCCGCCGCCCGCCAGTTGGGGCTGTCGCGCCAGGGATTGCTGAAAAAGCTGGAACGCTACGGTTTGGAATAACGGCGAGGGTAGATCTCAAAAGACTGACAGGAATATAATTGACGTATCATTTATTTAACTCGTCAACGATATGAATGCCAATCATCAGGTGCTGGGCAGCCTTATCGCCCAAGTCAGCCGCCAATGGCGCCAGACCCTCGACAAGAAACTGCAACCTTTCGGCCTGACCCAGGCCACCTGGCTACCCCTGTGGTACATGGCCAGGGCCAGTGAACCGCTGCGCCAAAAAGACTTGGCCAAACTGCTGGCGGTAGACGGCTCGGCGCTGGTGCGCATCCTCGACACCCTGGAGAAGCAGCAGCTTATCACCCGCCAGGAAGGCCAGGACCGCCGGGTAAAAACCCTGCACCTGACCGACCAGGGCCAGGCCATTTCCGAGCAGGTCAACCGGGTCGGTAATGAAGTGCGCCAGCAGGTGCTGGGCCCTATCGATGACAAAGACTTGGACACCACCCTGGCCGTGCTGCAAGGGCTATTGGTCAGCCTGGGTGCCCTGGAACAGGAGCCGAAGTCGTGAGCAGTAGCCCCCGCCGCATTACCCCCAAGACCTGGTTGTTGGTGATTGCCGCCCTGGTGGTGGCCGCCGCTGCAGTGCTGTGGCTAACCAGCCGCGCCGGCAAGGTGCACGAAACCGACGCCCGCATCGAAGGCGAGATGATTAACCTGGCCAGCCGCCTCGATGGCTGGGTGATGGCCCGCCCCGTCACCGAAGGCGATGCCATCCACAAAGGCGAGCTGCTGGCGCAAATTGACGATCGCAACACCAAGCTGGAACTGAGCGACATCACCGCCCAAATTGGCGCCGGTGAGCTGACCGTCAGCCAGTTGCAGGCCCAAAAAGCGCTGACCGACAGCCAAAACAGCGCCGCCCTCGACGAAGCCCGCGCCAACTTGCAGGCGGCCCAGGCGAGCCTCGACACCAGCCAGCATCAGCTGACCCTGGCAAAGAGCACCTTTAAACGCACCGACGAGTTGCTGAAAAAGGGGCTGTCCAACCACCAGCAATGGGACGACCACCACACCCAGCTGCTGCAAGCCGAAGACCAGCACCAACAAGCCCAGGCCAATTTGGGCGCGGCCCAGGCAAAACTCGCCAGGGCTCAGGCAACCCTTGGCCAAACCGCGGTGCTGAATCAGCAAATCCAGGTGCAGCAGCAACAGATCCAGGCCTTAAAGGCCCAGGCCGCCCAGACCCAGCAAAGCATCAACGACTTGAGCCTGCGCTCCCCGGTCGATGGGGTGGTAGACAAGACCTTGATTGAAAAGGGTGACTACGCCCAGGCCGGGCAATGGCTGATGCTGGTGCACGACCCGGCCCAGATTTGGATTGAGGCCAACGTCAAAGAGACCAAGATAGGCCAGGTTAAACTGGGCCAGAGCGTGGATATCAGTGTCGATGCCTACCCCGATGCCCATTTCACCGGTACCGTCACCCGCATCGGCAACAGCGCTACCAACCAGTTTGCGCTGCTGCCAAGCCCCAACCCGTCCGGCAACTTCACCAAGATCACCCAGCGGGTGCCGGTGCGGATCCGCTTTGATCAAACCGACCCTCGCCTCAAGCCCGGCTTGATGGTGGAGGTGGATATCCATGTCGGTTCTTGAAAGCTACGGGGTCCGTTTCGGGCCCTGGTATCGGTGGCTGGCTACCGGCACCGTGATGATGGGTACCATCGCCACCACGGCCACCGCCACCATTGTTAACGTCGCCCTGACCGACATCATGGGCGCCTTCGGCATGGGCAGCGACCAAATCCAGTGGCTGTCCACCGGCTTTCTGGCGGCCATGACCGCCACCATGCTGATGACCGCCTGGGCCCTCGACCACCTCGGTTACCGGGCCACCTTTGCCGGCGCCATGGGGCTTTTTATCTTCGGCTCGATACTGGGGGCTGCCAGCACCGGCAGCGACACCGTTATCCTGGCCAGGGTCATTCAGGGGGCGGCCTCAGGCATAGTGCAGCCCATGGCAATGGTGGTGATGTCGCAGGTGTTCCCCGCCGAGCAGCGCGGCAAGGCCATGGGCATTTACGGGGTCGGTATCGTGCTGGCGCCGGCCCTCGGGCCGACAGTAGGCGGCATTTTGGTGGACCAATACAGCTGGCGCGACGTGTTCCTGGTGGTGGTGCCCTTTTGCCTTATCGGCCTGCTGGCTGCCAATGTGCTCTTTCCCGGCAAGCACCAGGACCACCACAAACCCCATGTGCCCTTTGACCTGTTGGGCTTTTTGCTGCTTTGCAGCGGCCTGACCGCACTGCTGGCTGGCCTTTCCAACGGCCAGCGCCACGGCTGGGATTCTGACTTCATCTTGGGCTGCTTTGCGCTGTCGCTGCTGGCTACCGCGCTTTTTATCTGGTGGGAGCTGCGCTGCCCGCACCCGCTGCTGCATTTGCGGGTCTTTCGGGTCGGGCCTTTTGTGGCGGCCTGCCTGGTGGCCTTTGCCCTTGGCGCCGGCATTTACGGCTCCACCTACATCATTCCGCTTTTCCTGCAAACGGTGCAGGGCTACACCCCCACCCGCTCGGGGCTGCTGATGATGCCGGCGGGGCTGATCCTTGCCCTGGTGTTCCCCATTGCCGGGCAACTGAGCGACAAGGTCCGGCCCCAGTGGCCGGTGATGGCGGGGCTGGCCATCTTCGGGCTGTCTTGCTGGCTGTCACGCAAGGTGGATATCGACACCGCCTTTTGGCAGATGGCGCTGTGGGTGCTGATTGGCCGCATCGGCTTGGGGCTGATGTTACCGGCGCTCAACGCCGGCGGCCTTCGTACCCTGCCCCCGGAGCTGCTGGCCCAAGGGGCCGGCAGCCTCAACTTTATCCGCCAACTGGGCGGCGCCTTTGGGGTAAACCTGCTGTCGGTGCTGGTAGACAGGCGCACCTTTTTACACTCCGACGCCCTGGCCCAGACCCTGACCCCGGCCAACCCCGCCTTTGCCGAAGAAGTGCGGCGCCTGGGGCTGTTCTTCGGCCATTGGGGCAACCCCTTTGGCGAGACCCTGTCGCTGAAGGTAAACCCCGGCATCATGGAATACATGCAGCAGGTGGTGCTGCCCAAGGCGCGGCTGCTGGCCTATCAAGACGGCTTTTTAATCGTCGCCATCGTGTTCTTTCTGGCGGTGATCCCGGCCTGGATGATGGGCCAAAAGTCCAAGGCCTGAGTCACGCCCATAAAAAAAGCCCGCATCATGCGGGCTTTTTTGGCAGCAAGGGGTATTAACCGTTGTTGCTGTCGAGGCGCAGTTTCATCGGCCTGGAGCAGATGAACACGCGCTGGAACTGACGCTCGATGTCCTTGGGCATGCCCTTGGGCAGCATCACCACGCTGTGCTCGTCGTGAATTTTGATCTGGCCGATAAACTTGGAGCTGATCTTGGCCTCGTTGGCGATGGCGCCAACGATGTGGCGCGGGGTGGCGCCGTGGCTGCGACCCACGTCCAGACGGTAGGCTTCCATGTCGGCGTTGCTGCGCTCGGGGCGGTCGCCGTGGTCACGACGAGGACGCTCATCGGCGCCACGGTCGAAGCGACGCTCGCCGCCGCGGTCACCGCGGTCATTACTGCGGGGGCCACGGTCGTTACGGTCGAAACGGCGCTCGCCACGGTCATTGCCACGACGGTCACGGTCGAACTCGCGGCGCGGACGGTCGTCACGGGGGCCACGGTCAGACGGCATCTTCGGATCGTGACCCACAACCAGCGGCTGGAAGCCTTCCAGCAGGGCCAGCAGGCTGGCAGCCAGCTCGGCCGGGCTTTGCTCCAGCTCTTCACCCAGACGCTCAACCAGCGCCAGGCGGGCAGCACGGTCAGCAGCAGCCAGGTTCTCTTTGAGCTTGCCCAGGCGGCGCTCGAAGATGGCGTCGCTGTTAGGCAGTTCCATGGCGTCCACCTTCTGGCGGGTCACCTTTTCGATGCGGCCCAGCAGGAAACGCTCGCGCGGGGTGTACAGCAACACCGCGGTACCGGTGCGGCCAGCGCGGCCAGTACGGCCGATACGGTGTACGTAGGCGTCAGGCTCGCGGGGGATGTCGTAGTTCACCACCAGGCCGATACGTTCTACGTCCAGGCCACGGGCGGCAACGTCGGTTGCAACCACGATGTCCAGGCGGCCATCTTTGAGGGCTTCAACGGCAGCTTCACGCTCTTTCTGGCCCAGGTCGCCGTTCATGGCGGTGGCTTTAAAGCCGTTCTGGTTCAGGTGCTCGGCCAGGGTAACGGTAGCGTCCTTGGTGCGGGCAAAGATGATGGCAGCGTCGAATTCTTCGGCTTCCAGCACGCGGGTCAACACCGCAGGCTTGTGCTCTTCGAACACCATGATGCCTTTTTGGGTGATGCGATCGACGGTCTGGGCCGGAGCTGAGACCTTCACTTCCTGGTAGTCGTTCATGAACTTGGCAACCAGGTTACGTATCATCGGCGGCAAGGTGGCAGAGAACAACGCGGTCTGGCGGTCGTCCGGGGTTTCGCCAAGGATGCGTACGACGTCTTCGATAAAGCCCATGCGCAGCATTTCGTCGGCTTCGTCGAGCACCACCGCCTGGATGGTGTCCAGGGTCAGGGAGCCACGGTCGAGGTGGTCGATCATCCGGCCAGGGGTCGCTACTACCACCTGGGCACCACGGCGCAGATCGTTGCGCTGGGGACCGAAAGGAGAGCCACCGTACAGGGTGACGACTTTCAGGCCGGTCATGTGACGGCCGAAGTCTTCCAGGGCAGCGGCTACCTGCTGGGCCAGCTCACGAGTCGGGGCCAGCACCAGCATCTGGGGTACGCCCTGGCGGGTGTCGATACCCGCCAACAGGGGCAGACCGAAGGCAGCGGTTTTACCGGTACCTGTCTGTGCAATACCCAGGACATCGCGACCTTCCAAAAGCAGCGGGATACAACTGGCCTGAATGGGGGATGGAGTTACGAAACCCAGGTCATCCAAGGCATGCATGATCGGCTGAGGCAAGGAAAGCTCTGTAAAGGTCGCGGTCATAGCGGCTCTCTGTAGCGTAAAAGGTCGCGCATTATACGGGTATTTTTTGCGCAATGCGCATTTTTTTTCGTGAAGTTGTCAGGCTGGCCTGGCACTCTTTAGCAAAAGGTAAAAAGGGGCCCTTTTATGCAACATGGCGATACCCATTCAAAACTCTTTGGCTACTTGCTGTGGCTGTTTGGCTTTACTGGTTCACACCGCTTTTACTACGGCAAACCCATTACCGGCACCATCTGGTTCTTTACCCTGGGGCTGTTTTTTGTGGGCTGGATCATCGACTTATTCCTTATCCCGGCCATGGACAGGGAAGCCGACCAGCGCTTCACCCCAGGCCCCATCGACTACAACATCGCCTGGCTGCTGCTGACCTTTCTCGGGGTATTTGGCATTCACCGCTTCTACCAGGGCAAAATCATCACCGGCCTGATTTACCTGCTGACCGGCGGCCTGTTCCTGGTGGGAGTGCTGTATGACTTTTGGACCTTAAACGAACAAATCTCGATGAAAAACGGCATCTTCGGGCGCCGCTGAGCGAACCGGCCCATAAAAAAGGCCCCTTGCGGGGCCTTCTTTTTATTTTACGTCCGGGATGTTGCGGCCGTAGTAGATCTCCTGCATCTCTTTCCAGAGCTTTTCGGTGATCTCTTCGACTTCGTGACCGGTGAGGTCGTTCTTGCTGACCCCGAACAGGTAATGGTCCAGATCGTACTCTTTGAGCATCATCTTGGTATGGAAGATGTTCTCTTGGTACATGTTCACATCCACCATCTGGTAATGACTCTTGGTGTCTTCAGACAGGAAGTTCTGGATGGAGTTGATCTCGTGGTCGATGTAGTGCTTGGTGCCACGCACGTCGCGGGTAAAGCCGCGAACCCGATAGTCGACGGTGACGATGTCGGACTCCAGGGCGTGGATCAGGTAGTTCAGCGCCTTAAGCGGGGAGATCACACCACAGGTAGACACTTCGATATCGGCACGGAAGGTACAGATGCCGTCATCGGGGTGCACTTCCGGGTAGGTGTGTACACAAATATGGGATTTATTCAGGTGCGCCACCACGGAAGAGTCCGACGGGATAGGGCCGGGCTTTTCAGAGGTATCGACCTGCTGGGAGTCCTTGAGAGGCTCTTCTGACACCAGGATGGTGACGGAGGCGCCTTGGGGATCGTAGTCCTGACGAGCCACATTGAGGATGTTGGCACCGATAATGTCGCAGACTTCGGTCAGGATGTCGGTCAGACGATCCGCGTTGTACTGCTCATCGATGTACTCGATGTACTCCTGACGCTGCTGTTCCGTCTTGGCATAGCAGATGTCGTAAAGACAGAAACTGAGGCTCTTGGTCAGATTATTAAAGCCATGCAGCTTGAGCTTGGACTCTTCCACTTATCGGGTTCCTCACCTACCTGGCCGCAAAGCGACCTTGCGTTAACACTGGTTGCATCCCCGATGGACACAACGCACACCTTGCCGACTTAGCGGCAGACAGAGCCATTGCTGGTCTGCATGTCGAGACGCTAAAGCATTGAAGCGCCTTGATATGCATTCGCTTGCGCGATAACAACGACGCCGCGACCAGCCTTAGGGCCAGTCACGGTGTAACGCACCAAGATTGCTTGATGCCAGGTTACGGCAGGTCGACTATGCGGTAGCTGTGGCGGACATTGGCCGCCTTTTCCAGCATCTTCGACACCGAACAGTATTTTTCCATGGACAGGTTAACGGCACGCTCAACGTGCTTTTCCTGTACCCCACGGCCGGTGATAACAAACACCAGCTCAATGTCAGTGAATACCCGAGGGTGGTCGTCGGCGCGCAGGCCTTTGATTTCCACTTCGCAGTCGGTAACGTCCTGGCGGGCCTTTTGCAAAATGGACACTACATCCACCGAGCTGCAACCACCTATGGCCAGCAGGATCATTTCCATGGGGCTGGGAGCCGAACCGGGGTTGTCGCCGTCCATCACCAGGTCGTGGCCACTGCCACTGGTGCCGACAAAGCGCATACCTTCAAGCCAGCGGACCTTCGCTTCCATTACTGCTACCCGAGCACTCACAAAAAGTGGGCGCCACGATACCACAACGAAATGCCA
Source organism: Gallaecimonas pentaromativorans (assembly GCF_003751625.1). Taxonomy (NCBI): domain Bacteria; kingdom Pseudomonadati; phylum Pseudomonadota; class Gammaproteobacteria; order Enterobacterales; family Gallaecimonadaceae; genus Gallaecimonas; species Gallaecimonas pentaromativorans. Next base: position 73,105 of record NZ_RJUL01000008.1, on the reverse strand, counting down.
TTTAAAGGATCAATTTATGCTTGATGCCCCACGTCGACCCTGCCAAAGTGTGATAACGTCCATAAATTCAATGGGTAGAAGTGAGGCAAAACCATGGCAATCCTTGGTCGCATTCCAAACGACCCCGTGCTTGAACGGTTTCTCTCCCACTGCCACGTCAAACAGTACGGTGCCAAGGCACCCATCATCCATGCCGGCGAAAAGGCCGATACCCTTTACTACGTGGTAAAGGGCTCAGTGGTAGTACTGATCAAGGATGATGAAGGCAAAGAGATGATCCTGTCCTACCTCAACCAGGGGGACTTTTTCGGGGAATTGGGGCTTTTTGAAGAAGAACCTGTGCGTACCGCCTGGGTAAGAACCAAAAGCCAATGCCAGATAGCCGAAATGAGCTATCAAAAATTTCGCCAGATCATTCAGCAGGACCCCGAGATCCTGTTAAAACTCAGCGCCCAGATGGCCAAGCGCATTCGCTCCACCAGCCGTAAGGTGGGCGACCTGGCTTTCTTGGATGTGGCGGGCCGTATCGCCCAAACCTTGCTGAATCTCGCCAAGCAACCGGACGCCATGACCCACCCTGACGGCATGCAAATCAAAATTACCCGCCAGGAGATTGGTCAGATTGTCGGCTGTTCCCGCGAAACCGTAGGCCGGGTGCTGAAAATGCTTGAAGAACAGAGCCTTATTCACGCGCGCGGCAAAACCATCGTCGTTTACGGTACCCGCTGAGCCACCCACTCTCGAACCTCTGCCAGGACCGCCTTGCGCGGTCCTAGCGCCTCCCAGGCCATCCCGGCCAACCATCGCCGCACCAGCAACGGGCACTGGCCCTCACTGGCCGCTTGCCAGGCCAGCTTCCAAAGGGGTAGCTGCAAGGTATCGAGGTTGGCGCCGCCCGCCACCAGCCGGGCCAAGTCGCGTTTGTCCCAGTCACTGAGCGCCACAGCTTCGGCCCCTTGGTAAAGGCGATTGATAAGCTCGGCTGGCAAGCCGGGCTGCCAGGGCAGAATTTCGGTAAAACGGGCCCTGGCTTTGGCCACCAAAGCTTGGCTTTTGTCTTCAAGGCCCTTGGCCATCATCACCGACGGTAAACCCGAGGCGGCATCAATGCTGCTGCCAAGGCGCAGCGCCTGCCAGCCGGAGCGCTGCCAGAACCGGCACAGCTCTTCATCGGCGGCAAAGCTCACCAGCAGCAGCTTGGCGCGCCGTTCCAGCTCTTCCAGTAGCCAGCTGCCAAGGCCCTGGCGGCGATTGAGCACAGCGATGCGCATTACCCGCTGCCCCTCAAAGGCCGGCGCTTCTTTTATACCCAGATGTGCGCTCAGCGACTGCAACACCAAGTGCCCTTTGAGGCGCCGTTTGCCCAGGTACACCGCCTCGCAAAGGGCCGGGTCCAGGCCGCCCTCGGCCACCAGTGCCATCACCCCTTGCACCTGGTCCTGGCAGGTGGCCACGGCAAAGGTCACCTTGTCGTCGGTCAGCCAATGCTGGATATCCGAAGGGGCGGTCTGGTAGTGAGCGCTGACCAAAAGCCCCATCACCGCCTTTAACCAGGCCGGGCGCGCCACCAATTCGCTACCACTGAGCCAATGCAGGGCCACCGGGCCGGCGGCGATGGGGTCGGGCTCGGCGTCCAACAGCAGCATCTGGTTGATGTCCCGCTCTACCGGGCAACCGGCGGCCCAGCGCACCGGCTCACTCAGATGCACAGTTTGGGTGCCGGGATAGAGCGCCTTGAGCCTGGGTAAAAAGCGCAGGGCAAAGCCGCGCCCCGAGCCCTCGTAACCATGCAAGGTGGTCGACAGCACCAGCCGTTTGTAGTGGCTGGCTATCCGGTCCAGCAAGCCGGTAGGAATGGCCGCCGCTTCGTCCACCAGCAGCAGCGCCGCCTCAGGTTGCTCGGCCAGGAGCCGGTCAGGCGGATAAAAGGCGATGGTCTGCCCCTGCCAATAAAGGGCCTGGCCGCGGCGCTCGGCGCCGTCCAGTACCCGCTCGGCAAAGGCAAAAAGCGGCGCCAGCGCCTCAAAGCGCGGCGCCGTCACCCATACCGGGCCGCGCCCGGCCTTGAGGGCTTCTGCGGCCAGCAGCCCTAGGGTGGCGGTTTTGCCCCGCCCCCGGTCGGCGGTCATCACCAGTGGCCGGCCGCGATGGCCGGTCAGTACCTTAAGCCCCGCCGCCAGCGCGATTTGCTGATCGTCGCTCAGCCCGTTAAGGGGCACGTGCTGGCTTGTCCCTTTTGGCGTGCGCCCGGCCAACACCGCCGCCAGCCAGGCGCCCAGCGGGCTTTGGGCCGCCAATATCTCTAGTGGCGGGCTAAGCAGCACCAGCACACCGCCGCCGCGCAAACAGCCTGCCAGGGCGCCAAGGGCATCGAGGTGAATGCCCTGGTGCCAGTCCACCACCAGCAGCTCGCATTCCTGGCCCAGGTAATGGCGGGCGTCTTTGGGGGCGATGCCGTCGGCGCCGAGCCACAAGCTTGACGCGACGCTCTCAACCATGGCCCGGGCCTTGGCTTGGCTCTGCTCGGGCTCGCCGGTCAGCAGCAACAAGCGGCGCTGCCAGCTTTGGGCCGCTTCGGCCTTTAAAGTATTGAAATCATTCATGTGGGCATTTTCACCGATCGGGGCAGCGCCCGCACCCGCCTTTTCAGCTCGCGCACCAGCGCCGGCTCGGCCTGGGCGTAACGCAGCCGCTGATAAAGGCCGGTGATGTGGTTCCAGTGGGCCGCCAGTGGCGGATAGGCTGCCGCTACCCGCAGCGCATAGGCTTCGGCCCCCTCCCCCGGCAGCCTCTCAAGGCCAATGCGTTTGCAGCCTTTAAGGTACAGGCGGCTGACTTCTGCCAAGGGCTGGCGCCGGTCGCGATGGGTCAACCAGTGCATCAGCAGCAAGGCCCCCAGCAGCAGGCCGCCAAACAACAATGCTGCCGGTAGCCAGTCGCTGGTGCCCAGTAGCCACGACAGCAGCTGCTCACGCTGGCCGCTGCCGTAGTTAAGCACCCAGCGGTTCCAGCGGTAATCCATCAAGGCGGCCTGGTAACGCAGCCACTTCATGGCCGGTTGCTGTTTGAGTTGCCACAGCCAGCCACCGCCAGCGCTGAAGGCCGGGTTGCTGGCAAGACCGCTCAGCCCCTGGCTCAGACGAGTCGGCGCCACCTGGGCGGTGGGGTCAAACCGGGTCCAGCCAGCAGGTGGCAACCAGGCCTCTACCCAGGCGTGGGCATCGTATTGATAAAGGGCGTAAAAGCCGGCCTCAGGCACGTATTGCCCCCCTTGATACCCGGCTACCACCCGAGCCGGGACGCCGGCGGCGCGCAGCATAAACGCCAGGGCCGAGGCGTAGTGGCCGCAAAAGCCGGTTTGGGTATCAAACAGGAACTGGTCTACAGCGTCTGCTCCCAAGGGCGGCGGCGACAGACTGTAGCGGAACACCGGGTTGGCAAAGTAGCGGTTCATGGCCTGGGCCAAGGCGCCATCACTTGGGTACTGGCGGCGAAGGGACAGCGCCAATTGGCGGGCCCTGGGATTGCCGCTTTGGGGCAAGCGCTGGTCAAAGGCCAGCACTGCGTCGCTGTCTTTATCGCGCAAAGGCGTACCCTGGCGCAGCTTAAGCTGGGTAGTTTTGGCCAGCGGTTCTTTACTCAGCACCCGCCGGTCGCTGGTGTAAACCAGCCCGCTAGAGAGCGGCCTACTGCCATCTAGCACTGGCAGCCAGGGTTTACTGGATGGCGACATCATCAGGGTCCAGTCCCGGCCCTGGCCTGGGTTTGGGCTGCTGGCCCGCTCTTCTTCGGCTTTTCGAAAATCGGCCTGGCGCCAGGCCCGGCCGTCGAAGGCCTCCAACGTCAGGGCTCGCCAGTAAAGGCTGCTACCGGCTGGCCGCCAGGGCAACTCGGCCCGAAAGGCCAGTTCGGTCGATTGTGCCAGGGAGGAAAAATCCCCCGGACTCATCACATCGGAAAGCCCGGTGGTGCCAGACTGAGCATCCGGCATCTGCCACAGCGGCGAGAGCCGGGGCAGCAGCAGAAACAGCAGCAGGGTCAGCGGCAGGCTGGCCAGGCTCATCCGGCCCATGCCCTTAAGCAAGCGGGGCCAGGGCAAGGTGTTTTGCAGGCTCAGCAGCACCGACAGCTGCACCAGGGCTGCCAGCAGTAAATACAGCGCCATGGCCATGGACTGGTATCGCACCAGGTTGGTGGCCAGCAAAAAGGTGCCGAACAGCACCAGGGCGAACAGGTCCCGCGGCGCTTTTATCTCCAGCACCTTGAGGCTGTAACCCAGCACCAGCAAAGACACCATGGCCAGGTACACCCCTTTGCCGGGCAGGCTGATACCAAGGGCAACGGCGCCGCCCACCGCCAGCGCCACCAGCAGCCAGCGCGGCGGCTGGCCAAAGCGGCCCAGGCAAATGCCGCTGCACCAGGCAAGGCAAAACAGGTTTACCGCCACCAGCACCAGCCCGACTCTGTCCCAAGTGGGCAGCACCGCCATTAACTGCGAGACGATCAGCAGCACCAGGGTACGCCGGGGCAAATACCACCTCATGCCGGCTCTCCATAACAAGCAAGGGCTTCCAGGCAGCGCCGGCAGTGGCCATGGCCGCTGCCGAGGTTGATTTTCACGCCGCCCAAATCCAGGCCGTACTGGGCCTGCCGCTGGTCGCTGTCCAGCACCAGCCAGGCCAGCCGAGCCAGGCGCTGCTCAAGGGTGGCGCCTTTTATTTCACTTAGGCGCAGCCAGCGACTGTCTTGCTCGGGGCGGGCAAATTCCTTGGACCACATGCCCCGGCCCTGGGCCAGTTGCTTCCAGGCCACCCGCTTGAGGGGGTCGCCTGGTTGGTAATTTTTAAGGCCCTGCCAGTCGTCCTCGCCATGGTGCTGGCCCTGCACCGCGCCTTTATCGAGATCCACCCCCAGGCCCCGCTGCCAGGGCTCCGGGCGTGGATAGAGCAGCAGTTCCTGGTCTAAATCGGGGTAGCTCCAGGCCCGAAACAGCCCCAGCGGAAAGCGGCAAGCTACCGTCAACCGCCCCGGCCGGTGGCGACCCCTTACCCCCGGCGGCGCCAAGAGCACCAGCCTTTTCAGGCCATCCACATCACTTTTGCGCACCGGCCCCTGGCCATAGCAAAACTCCAGTCCCCAATGGCCCTTGCCATCGGCTTGCAGGTCAAGGCGAAGGTCGTCTCCCGCCACCTGAGGCTCAAGCGCCAGGCGATGCAGGGTCAAACCGGCCAGGTTGCGGTGGGTAAAGTACATGGAGGTGGTAAAGAGGCTTATCAGGAAGAAGGCCAGCAGCAGCACCAGGTTGTTCTGGTAATTGGTGCCCAGCAGGAAAATGGCCATCACCAGTGCCAAAAAGGCGTAACCAAAGGCCGTGGGCAGGATATAGATGTTGGCGTTACCCAGGCGGCACTGGCTGGCAGCCGGTTGCCTTTTTGCCAAAAACCGCGCCAGCAACCATTGGCGCCAGCCGGTCATGACAGCACCGGATCCACAGCGCCCAGCACCAGGCTGGCGTAGGCTTGCTGGCCGCCCTGCACCACCGGGCTCAACCGGTGTTCGGCCACCGCCGGGAAGATGGCCTGAATATCCTCTGGCAGCACGTAATCGCGCCCGGCCAGAAAGGCCCAGGCCTTGGCTGCCGCCAGCAGCGCCTTGCCGGCCCGAGGGGAGAGCGGCCTTGGCACATCAGGAAGCTCTCGCGAGGCCTTAAGCAACGACAGCAGGTAATCGAGGAGATCGTCCGAAGCGCTAACCGCCGCCACCTTGGCCTGCAACTGGGCAAGGGTTTTGTCATCCAGCAGCGGCGCCAGGGTCTGGTGCGCCAGGGCCTCGCCTTTTAACAGCCGCTTCTCGGCATCCCTTGGCGGAAAGCCCAGGGTAATGCGCATGGTAAAGCGGTCCAGTTGCGACTCGGGCAGCGGGTAGGTGCCGGCCTGCTCCACCGGGTTTTGGGTGGCGATAACAAAAAAGGGTTTGGGCAGCTCGTAGGTGCGGCCATCCACGCTCACCTGCCCTTCGGCCATGGCTTCGAGGAGCGCGCTTTGGGTTTTGGGGCTGGCTCGGTTGATTTCATCGGCCAACAGCACCTGGCTAAACAAAGGGCCGGGCTGGAAGTCAAAATGGCCTTGGTCCTGGCGAAAAATCGACACCCCAATCAAATCGGCCGGCAGCATGTCGGAGGTAAATTGCACCCGGTGATACTCGAGCCCCAATGTCGCGGCCAGGGCGTGAGACAAAGTGGTTTTGCCGGTACCGGGCAAGTCTTCAATCAGCAGGTGGCCGCCGCTTAGCAAACAGCACAGCGCCAGGCGCACCGGCTCGTCTTTGCCCAGCAACACACCGTTGAGTTGGCTCAGGATTTGATTGGAAGGGGACACGCAAGCTACCTCTTTTTGTTTTCTTAAGCCTACGTCTTTAAAAGCAAAGTACCAAGCGACAGCGCTATCGCCTAAGATAAAGCTGACCAGCGGCTCTAGGAGTACACCAATGAAAAGTAAGATCTTTCCCCTGGTACTACTGATGGCGGCCGGCGTAGCCCAGGCCGCCGAATTGCGTCTGAGGGGGCCAGACGATTATCCCTTTACCGGCACGCCCGGCACCGACCATCCCGGCTTCTTCGTGGAGGCAACCGAGGCGATATTAGCCAGCCATGGCGAGCAAACCGATTACAAGATGGTTCCCTGGAACGCCATGATCGCCGGTGGCGAAAGCGGCCTCTATGACTGCCTGCTGGGTATTCATACCTCGGAAGCGCCGGATCTCAACTTCACCTCCGAGGCCTGGACCGTGATGTCGCCGCACCTTTTTGTGCGCACCGAAGATCCCCTCAAGTACGAAGACTTAAGCAGCTTTCAAAGCCGCCGGGTGGGGGTGATCAAGGGCTCACGGATGGAAGCGGCGCTGGAGCCGCTGAAAAAATTCAAGCCCGGCCAACTTAAGGCAATCTCCGACAACGCTGGCATGGACGAGTTGGTGCGCCAGCTGCGCTTCGGTGAAATCGACGTTATCGCCTCGCCGCAGCGGGAGATGCTCAACTACATCAAAACCCACGATCTCGGTAAGCTGTTCCGTGACGCTGGCGCCTTCACCAAACCGGTGCCGCTCTACGTGGCCTGCTCCAACAAACGCAATGGCCCCGAGCTGGTCGAGTGGCTCAATCAGGGCCGCATGGAGCTGATGCGCTCCGGCAAGTGGCGGGAGCTGAAGAAAAAATACGACGTGGAGTAACAAAAAAGGCCGCTCAAAGCGGCCTTTTTCTTGCCTGAGGAATCAGGCGTTGCACTGCACCTTGGCGTTGGTGCTTTCAAAAATCTTGTCGGCACTGGCCGCCACAAAGCCGGTGTAGAGCTTACCGTCTGCCAGGGGGTAGCGGCGGGCAAACTCGTAGAAGCAGCTGGGGATGGCAACCTTGCCATCGGTGAAGCTCACCTCGGCCTTGTCGGCCATGGTGGAAGACTGCTCCAGGCACACTTCGGGGCTGCCTTTTATTTCGCCACCGGAGGTGTTGAGGGTGAAACCGGCATCTTTAAGCGCCTGGTTCACCGATTCGAGGGTCTCGAAGTTGCTCAAGTGGTTAACCGACACCGTGAAATGGTTGGCGCGGTAGCCGTAGGCCGCCATCCAGGCCGCGTACTCGCTCTCGGCCAGCAGGGCTTCATAATCGCTGTGAGACACCTGCCAGTGGGTGCCGGAGTAGAGGAAGTCGTCGGCACTTACCGCGCCTGCGTCCACCTGCTCGACCATCTTGTGCACCAGGGCCTGCAGCGCCGGGCTGCATTTTTCTACCAAAAGCTCGGAGATAAACACCTTGGGCTGGGTGTCGTCCGGATGCTCGAAGTGCTTGGCGTAGAGCTTCTTGGCTTCGAAGTGGTATTCGCCTTTTTCTTCGTAGCCCAGGGCCAGGAAGTGGGCGGCCAATTTATCCAGGCCAACCTTGCCGATGTTGAAGGTACGAAAAGCGACGTGGTCGTTGATGATGTCGTCGCCCTGCTCGGAGCTGGCCAGCAGCTGATGCACCTTCTTGGCGCTGGGGGTAACCTCCAGGTAGTTATTCCAGAGGCACTCAAATAGGGTATTGATGTCCTTGTGCATACGAACCTCTTCTCGTTGTAAAAACGGCAGCTCTAGGCTGCCGTTTATTGTCATTACAGGCTCAGGCCGGGGGCCAGAGTGGCTGGGGCGCTGACTGCCTCCGCTTCCACGCTGGCAACAGGGTAAGCACAGTAATCGGCTGCATAGTAGGCGCTGGGCCTGTGGTTGCCGGAGGCGCCCACGCCACCGAAGGGCGCGGCACCGGAGGCACCGGTAGTCTGCTTGTTCCAGTTGACAATACCAGCACGAATACGACGGAAAAAGTAGTCCCAGTCGGCGCGGCTATCGGCCAACAGCCCGGCAGACAAGCCGTAGCGGGTGTTGTTGGCCTGCTCAATGGCGGCATCGAAATCGCTGTAACGAATGAGCTGCAGCAGCGGCCCGAAGTATTCTTCATCAGGCAGGTCACTGATCGCCGTAACGTCGATAAGGCCCGGGCTCACTCGGCCGGTACCGGCTTGCAGGTGTTTGAGCTCCACCAGCACCTCGCCGCCCAGGGCCTTGAGGTTGTCCTGGGCCGCTACCATGCCAAGGGCCGCTTTTTCGGAGATAAGCGGGCCCATAAAGGGCTGCTCTTCATCGAACTGGCCGCCGACCTTGATGGCGTTAACGGCAGTAACCAGGGCGCTGACCAACTCATCGCCCTTGGCGCCCTTGGGCACGAACAGGCGGCGGGCACAAGTGCAGCGCTGGCCGGTGGAGATATAACCCGATTGCAAGATCTCGTGCACGGCGCCCTTGATATCGGCCACGTCGCGCACCAGCAGCGGGTTGTTGCCGCCCATTTCCAGGGCCAGAATTTTCTCCGGGCGGCCACCAAACTGCTTGTGCAGCAGTTGGCCGGTGTTGGACGAGCCGGTAAAGAACAGGCCGTCGATACCCGCGTGGCCCGCCAGAGCCTTGCCGGTTTCAAGCTCCCCTTGCACCAGGTTGATAACCCCGGCCGGCAGGCCAGCGGCTTGCCACAGTTTCAAGGTATGCTCGGCAGTTTTCGGGGTCAGCTCGGAAGGCTTGAACACCACGGTGTTACCGGCAATCAGCGCTGGCACCATGTGGCCGTTGGGCAGGTGGCCAGGGAAGTTATAGGGGCCAAACACCGCTACCACGCCATGGGGCTTGTGGCGGATATAGGCGCGGCCACCGGCCACGTCGTTTTCCACCAGGCCGGTGCGCTCTTCATAAGCGCGGGTAGAGATGGCGATTTTGCCAATCATGGCCGCCACTTCGGTCTGGGTTTCCCAGAACGGCTTGCCGGTTTCTTCGGCGATGGTGCGGGCCAGGGCCTCTTTGTTGGCCTTAAGCTGCTCGCCAAAGGCATTGATGATGGCCAGGCGCGCTTCAACCGATTGGTCAGCCCAGGCCACAAAGGCGCTGCGGGCGGCAGCCACGGCAGCGTCCACCTGCGCTGGGCAGGCAGCTTGGCCTTCCCAGATGGTTTGGCCATCGGCGGGGTTGAGGGAACGCAAAGCCTGGCCTTCGCCGGCCAGCCATTGGCCGTTAATCAATTGGCTCATGGGTTACTCCTTCTCAAAGGCAATGGCGCGCACCCAGTCACCGGCTTTGACGCCCAGGGCGTCGGCGGTGGCCTGGTCGATCACCAGGTCGCCTTTACGGTGGCAGGCCTGGGCCAGGGTGCAGCGAAATTGCTGAATATGGGTGGTGGCGATCATGGTCTGCACGCCTTCAGAGGCGTCGCCAATGGCCACTTCCAGCCGCTCGCTTTCACGAATGGCCTTGATATGGTCGATGTCGCACTCGACAGTGGGGCCGGCGTCAAAGACATCCACATAACCGCGCCAGCGAAAGCCCTCAGCTTTCAAAAGCTTAAGGGCCGGGCGGGTTTTGTCGTGCACCTGGCCAATTACGGCTTGGGCGGCCTGGGGCAGCATGTCCACATAGATGGGGTGGCGCGGCATCAGCTCGGCGATAAAGGTCTTCTTGCCAAGGCCGGAAAGGTAATCGGCCTGGGGGAATTCCATGTCGAAAAAGTGCTCTTGCAGCCAGCTCCAGAACGGCGATTTGCCTTGCGCGTCAGAGACGCCGCGCATCTCGGCGATCACCACATCCGAGAAGCGGTCGCGAAACTCGGCCAGGAACATAAAGCGGCATTTCGAGAGCAGCTTGCCGTTGTAACCCTGGCGGTGGCTCTCGCTCAAAAACAAGGTGCACAGCTCTGAAACCCCGGAGTAGTCGTTACACAAACTCAGGGTTTTCAGCTCTTTATGCACCCCAAGGGAGGGCGATGAATGCACCGCGCTGCCCAGATGGTAGTGCCAGAAGGCGTCGGTCTGGCCGACCCTCGCTTCCAAAGCGGTAGTGCCCACCACTTCGCCGGTGTCGGTGTCTTCCAGCACCAGCAGGTAACCTTGCTCGCCGGACTGGCACTGGCTGTCACTCAGGGCAAAGGAGGCTTCTGAATGGGCGATCTTCGCCGCCAGCCGTTCTTCGTTGACCGGCAGTGAGGTAAAGCCAACGCCGGATTCTTCGGCGATGCGCAGCAGAGCGACCAGATCTCGGCTGGTAATAGGACGGATAACCAGCATAGATGGCTCCTAAGATTGGTGTGAGTCACAAGGGCGGCGCAGCGCGCCGCCCAAGTCGGCTCAGGCGCCGACCACCTTGGCCACGGCGCGCTCGAAGCGGGCCATACCTTCCTTGATGTCTTCTTCGCTAATCACCAGCGACGGGGCAAAACGCACCACATCCATGCCGGCCACCAGCACCATCAGCTGCTGATCAACGGCGGCGGTCAGGAAATCGCGGGCGCGGCCTTGGTATTGGTCGTTCAGTACGGCGCCCAGCAACATGCCCATGCCTCGCACTTCTTTGAAGACGTTGTACTTGGCGTTGATGGCTTCGAGGTGCTCGCGGAACCAGGCTTCGCGCTGCTTCACGCCGCTCAGCACTTCCGGGGTGTTCACCACGTCCAGTACCGCTTCGGCAACGGCGCAGGCCAGGGGGTTACCACCGTAGGTAGAACCGTGGGTGCCCACTTTCAGGCTGGCCGCAATTTTGGCGGTGGTCAGCATGGCGCCGATGGGGAAGCCGCCGCCCAGGGATTTGGCAGAGGTGAGGATGTCCGGGGTCACGCCGTATTTTTGGTAGGCGTACAGGTGGCCGGAGCGGCCCATACCGGTTTGCACTTCATCGAACACCAGCAAAGCGTTGTGTTTGTCACACAAGGCGCGCACCCCTTCGATAAAGGCTTGTTCGGCGGGGATGATGCCGCCCTCGCCTTGCATCGGCTCCATGATCACGGCGCAGGTTTTGTCGCTGATAAGCGCCTCTAGACCGGCCAAGTCGTTAAAATCCAGGTGGTCGATGGCGCCAGGCTTGGGCCCGAAACCGTCGGAGTAAGCCGCTTGGCCACCCACAGTCACAGTGAAGAAAGTGCGGCCGTGGAAGGACTTGTTGAAGGAGATGATCTGGTCTTTGCCTTCACCGAAGTGGTCCAGGGCGTAACGGCGGGCCAGTTTGAAGGCCGCTTCGTTGGCCTCGGCGCCGGAGTTGGCAAAGTAGATGCGCTCGGCGAAGGTGGCATCGGTCAATTTCTTGGCCAGGCGCAGGGCCGGCTCATTGGTCATAACGTTGGACAGGTGCCAGAGCTTCTCGCCCTGCTCCTTCAGTGCGCCTACCAGCGCCGGGTGGCAATGGCCCAGCACGTTAACGGCGATGCCGCCGGCGAAATCCACAAACTCTTTGCCTTCCTGGTCCCATACCCGGGCACCTTTACCACGAACAGGAATGATGGCCGCCGGGTTGTAGTTGGGGACCATCACTTCATCGAACGTGGCACGACTGACAGACATTTGCTCGGACATATTGATTCTCCAATGGGTTGCGCCAGCGAGGGGAGAGAGAGTGTAAAAGGCTTGCCCCCGCGGGCCGGGCAGGACGGTGGCCTGATTATTTCAAAGGACTCAGGCACTGTCTTGGGCGTCTTACCCTTAGATAACTGGCCTGCCCGATTGTCGCAAAAAATTTTGCTTATCCAAGATAATGAAACATTAGCCAGGCTAATTTGCTAACAAGTCGGCAAAAATGCCCTTAAAGGGCCAGGAAGTTGGCCAGCAGTTCGTGGCCGGCTTCGGTGAGGATGGCTTCGGGGTGAAATTGCACGCCGTGCAGTGGTAGCTCCCGGTGGGCAAAGCCCATAACTAGGCCCTCTTCGGTCCAGGCATTGGCCCGCAGCGGCGCCGGCAGGCTTTGCGCCTCAACCAGCAAGGAGTGGTAGCGGGTCACAGTAAGGGGATTGGGCAACCCGGCAAAGAGGCCACTGTTGTCATGGTCGATTCGCGAGGTTTTGCCGTGCATCACCTTGGGCGCCCGCACCACCTGCCCGCCCAAGGCCTGGGCGATAGCTTGGTGGCCAAGGCATACCCCCAGCACCGGCAGCCGGCTCATAAAATGCTCGATAGCCGCCAGGGAAATACCCGCCTCATTTGGCGAGCAGGGGCCGGGGGAGATAACCAACCGCTTCGGGCCCATGGCCTCCAGCTCGCGCAAGGTTGCCGCATCGTTCCGCACCACCCCCACCTGCTGCCCCAGCTCCTGGAAATACTGCACCAGGTTGTAGGTAAAGGAGTCGTAGTTGTCGATAACCAGCAGCATGGGCGCCTACCTCAAGAGGGGCGCCCATGCTACCACCGGCATTGCCTGCGAAAAAGACGCCCTGGGGTGCCCTGTCATTAACGGCCTGATTTATTGCAAAGCCACTTCGAAGGTCAGGGTCAGTAACCCAGTTTAAAGACAGCCCCAAGGGCATTCCCTTTGCATTGGCTGATTACCTGGCGCTGGTGGATTGGGCCGGTCGGGCACAACGAGAAGATAAACGCGGCTTTATCACCCCAGAAATCCCCGCCATCTTGGAACGCTTAGGCCTGGATGCCGACAGCTTCCTTATTGCCCTGGGCCAGCACCAGCTTTCCCGTGGCTCGGTGATTGGCCACAAACAGGCGCAAAGTGCTTACGCCAAAGCCCATCATCGACGGCATGTAGTCGGCCCACCGATAAAAGCCGCTTAATCCCCTCACAGCACCACACTCACAGACCCTCAGTACCCGCTGACAATCTCGCTCGCCTTGAATTTGCGTTTTTAACGATAAAACGCGGTATCAGCGTGAAAAAACATCTTCATGGCTGATTAATACCGCACTGTCGATGCAATGCGAAAAGTGGATTTTTGGTTACTCAGAAGATGGATGTCCCCTGTTATCTTTATCTCCCTAAATCACATTACCGTTTTCATCATACCAAATGATCCCAGGAAGAGTACCAATAAGATAAAATATCAATTCCGGATCATCCTCATCCACTATATTTCTTGGCCAAAGAGAACGTATCTTCCCAACTATAACTTCAGGACTATCATTCCAAATTGCATTCTCATCATCAATAGTTAATGAAGGCTTTGGATTGTCAGGAGAGCTGTAGCAATCAGCTCCGAACCTTATAAACTTCACTTTCTCAGACAGAAGTAATTCATATATGCATTTGAAAAAAAGATCCTCCTTCTGAGATAGAGTTGCATGAGGATTGTGTCCACATACTGAACTAAATAATGTATTTAAAGCCCCCCCCACGGAGTCAGAAATTATATTTTTTAAACAACTCATTTTTCACCTTTAGTAAATTTAAAGTAATAGAGGACACCCATCCCATCATGGCGAAATTGCCTCGTGAAAACTAAATAACTGTTCCGAATAGTAGATCACTCAAGGAAGGGAACCCGGGTCCGTTTGTGCGATCAGATCTGTCGCCAAACAAAAACCTACCGCCGGACACCGGGTTCTCGCCATGCTACCACTACTCAACGCCACCGAACGACGTGAACTGACCTCGCGTCTCCATCACACCTTAGACAAGGCCCTCTGCCGCAGGCTCAACGCCATTCTCTTGTTGGATAAGGGGCATTCCGTGTCCTCCACCGCCGCGCTCTTGGCCGCTGGACGTTCATCGGTGCGTCGCTGGTTGGATTGGTATCAAGAAGCAGGCCTGGATGGGTTGGAAAGCTTGCAGGCGGGACGCCGTCGGCGTTTGCCCTACGCGCATATCACCGCCTTGCTCAAGGCCTTGACCGCGCTCACGCCAACGGACTTCGGCTACCAACGTTCGCGTTGGAGCACCGAACTCTTGGCTATGGAAATCAATAGGATGCTCAATAGCACTCTGTGCGCATCCACCGTCCGCCGCTGGCTGCCTCGTATCGGCATTGTCTGGCGCCGGGCCGCGCCAACGTTGCATATCAAAGATCCCTATAAAGCCGAGAAGATGCAGGCTATCGAACAGGCCCTTAGCCAGTGCAGCCACAAGCATCCGGTGTTCTTTGAAGATGAAGTGGATATCCACCTCAACCCGAAAATGGGAGCGGACAAGTAATAGAGGACACCCACCCCATCATGGCGAAATTGCCTCGCAAAAACTAGCCTTGAAAGACCCCTCTCTTGATAAAGGCTCTGGCCATGACCCGTCCTCGTGCTGAACTGGTGTCGGTGAACGACACGCCCTACTACCACTGCATTGGTCGCTGTGTTCGCCGCGCCTTTCTCTGTGGCAATAGAAGTAATAGAGGACACCCACCCCATCATGGCGAAATTGCCTCGCAAAAACTAGCCTTGAAAGACCCCTCTCTTGATAAAGGCTCTGGCCATGACCCGTCCTCGTGCTGAACTGGTGTCGGTGAACGACACGCCCTACTACCACTGCATTGGTCGCTGTGTTCGCCGCGCCTTTCTCTGTGGCAAAGACACTGTCACCGGCCAGGATTTCAGTCACCGCAAGGCGTGGGTGATGGAGCGGCTAAAGGTATTGCAATCAGTCTTTACCATCGAGCTTTGTGCCTATGCGGTGATGTCCAATCATTACCACTTGGTGGTGCATGTGGATGCCAAAGCGGCAGCGGTGTTAGACGATGACGCGGTAATGGCCCGTTGGGAGCTGCTGTTTGCTTTACCACTGCTCATCAGCCGCTATCGGGCGGGTAAGTTAACTTGTGAGGCTGAGCGGATTGTGGCGCGGTCACATATCGATACGTTGCGGCAGCGGCTCTGTGACCTGTCCTGGTTTATGCGCTGTTTGAACGAGCACATTGCCCGCAAGGCCAATGAAGAAGACAAGTGTAAAGGCCGGTTTTGGGAGGCGCGGTTTAAGTCGCAAGCCATTTTGGATGAAGCCGGTTTACTGGCTTGCATGGCGTATGTGGACCTTAATCCCCTTCGAGCCAAGATAGTGGATACCCCGGAAGCCTCAGCCGATGTGTCACTCTCAGCACGGCTTAATAGTGACGACGGAACAAAGCCTGCACTACTGCCTTTTGTCACCCAGTTTAAAGACAGCCCCAAGGGCATTCCCTTTGCGTTGGCCGATTACCTGGCCTTGGTGGATTGGACAGGCCGCGCACAACGAGAAGACAAGCGCGGCTTCATCACCCCAGAAACACCTGCCATTTTGGAACGCTTAGGCCTTGATGCCGACAGCTTCCTTATCGCCCTGGGCCAGCACCAGCTTTCCCGAGGCTCTGTGATTGGCCAAAAACAGGCTCAAAGTGCCTATGCCAAAGCCCATCATCGACGGCACGTGGTCGGCCCACCAATAAAAGCCGCTTAATCCCCTCACAGCGCCACGCTCACAGACCTTCGGCCCCCGCTGACAATCTCGCTCGACTTGGATTTGTGTTTTCAACAACAAAACGCGGTGTCAGCGCGAAGCAAACACCCTCAAGGCTGATTAATGCCGCACTGTCGATGCAATGCGAAAACTGGACTTTTAGTTACTCAGAAGATGGATGTCCTTTATTACCTTAGTACCCGAGCAAGGGGCGCTATTGTCACCGAAGCCCACCGCTAATGAAATAGTCCAAGCAGCCTCGTCTTCTCACCGCCACTAAGCGTGATCGAAGGCCATCAGTCAGGTATTGGGCCGCGTTCGAGAAAAGTAGAAAGCGCGATATAGCTTCGTACCGACCGCACCCCTTCCAAGCGTTGTACCTCCATCAGAAAGGCTTCCAATGATTCTGTGTCGTTGGCACGCACCTTTATCATCACACTCGAGTCGCCGGCGACGCTGTGGATCTCCTCCACATCAGGCCTGACGTTGAATGCCAGAAGTTCACGGGTTGCCGCATAGCTACTGGTATCAACCAGAACAAAGGTCAACAAGGTACGGCCTAGCTTGCATCCATCGAGGCGAGCAACGGTGCCGGTGATCACTTCATCCCGTTTGAGTCTTTTCACCCGGTCATGAACGGCAGCGGTAGACAAATGCACTGACTGGCTCAGTTCGGCATAACTCTGGGATGCATCCTTTGCCAGCTCCCTTAATATTTTTCGGTCAATGTCATCCAGTTCCACCGGTTTGTGGCGTCTTTGCCGAACCTCATCTCTTTCTTTATCTGACATCAAAACACCTCCTTCACAGCAGAACCTTATTCTGGATAATTCGAAAAATACAGAATTTGGTTAGCTTAAATTAAGTTTCTATTGGAGGTTATTCATGCCCATTGCTCTATTGGCTTTAGCGGTAGGCGCTTTCGGTATCGGCATGACGGAGTTCGTCATCGCCGGCATCCTACCCCAGGTAGCATCGGGATTCGGCATCGACATTCCTCAGGCTGGAATGATGGCTACCGTCTATGCCTTGGGTGTATTTGTGGGAGCCCCCTTGTTGACGGTGCTCGGTTCCAGGGTGCCACGTAAGAAGATGCTCATTGGTCTGGCAACCCTTTTCACCCTTGGCAACATCATCACCGCGATAGCCCCGACCTTGACTGTCGCATTAGCCGGGCGGCTATTGACATCCTTCAACCATGGCGCCTTTTTTGGTATCGGCTCTATCATTGCCGCATCTTTGGTGGCCCCCAACCGCCAGGCCAGTGCCATTGCCTTGATGTTTTCAGGGCTGACGCTGGCGAATCTGGTGGGTGTGCCGGTGGGTACCTGGTTGGCTCAGGTAGCAGGCTGGCGGTTGGTTTTTTGGATCATTGCCGGTATCGGCCTACTGACCATACTGGGCGTGCTACTGATGGTTCCGAATATCAAAAATGGCGAACGATTCTCGGTAAAAATAGAGTTGAGTGCCTTCACCGATCCGCAGGTGCTACTGACCATGGGCATTACGGTGCTTGGCCCTGCAGCCTTCTTCACCTCTATTACATACATTGCTCCCATGATGATGGAGCAGGCTGGCTTTAGTGAAAGTGGCATCGCCAAACTAATGATCTTGTTCGGTTTGGGCCTGGTGGTGGGTAACAGCATTGGTGGTCGCTTTGCTGACCGGGCGCTGTTTAAAACACTCTACATTTCGCTGGCTGCACAGGCTGCGGTACTGTTTGCGTTTTGGCTTTGGGCCGACAACCCAGTTGTGGCCTCCTTGTCCATCTTCCTAATGGCCGCCTTTGGCTTTTCTACGGTTTCCCCAATTCAGAAATTGGTCATGGACAGGGCCAACAAGGCAGGCGCTCCGACCATGGCGGCCTCAGTCAATATCGGCATGTTCAACCTTGGTAACGCTCTTGGCGCCTGGGCTGGCGGCGCCACCATCGCGGCTGGCTTTGGCCTGGCTTCCCCTAACTGGGCCGGTGCCCTGCTGTCCCTCGGCGCTTTGCTGCTGGCCCTGCTCGCCGGTTGGATAACGAAGCGTGAGCGAACGGCCTGCCTGGCATAATCGAGCAACAGGCACGGCACTGGGCCATAGATAGGCCAGGCTCAGCAGATGAAAAAGGCGCCCTTAGGCGCCTTTTTTATCGGCCTTATTGCAAACCCACTTCGAAGGTCAGGGTGAGGTTATCGCGGCGGCGGTCGGCTTTGATGCCGTCGGCTTTACCTTGCAGGCCGGTTTCCAGCAGGTAGCGGCCGGCAACGCTTGGGGTCAGGGTGAGTTTGCCTTTGGCGTCGGTGACCAGGTGCTGGCGGCCTGGGTCGTTACGGTACAGCTCGCCGCCGTGAGACAAGGTGACTTCCAGCTTGGGAACGGGTTTACCGTCCAGGGTGAAGGTGAAGGTCACCGGCTCTTTTTCAACGATGTCGGCAGGGTGTTTGCTTAAGGTAACTTCCAGGCCATGGCCGGTGGCCTTGAGAGGAGCGTCGGTGGGGCCGTTGACGGTGACAAAGGCCAGGGCCTTGCCGACAACCTGCATGGTCTGCACCTCGGTTGCGTCTTTTGGCAGCTTGGCCTTGGCTTGTTGCTTATCTAGGAACAGGCGTTTGCGCTCGTCGCCTTCTTTATAGAAGGTCATGTAACGGGGCGCCCCGGACAGCTCCAGGCGGTAGGTGCCGTCGGTTTTCAGCAGCGCCTCGGCCAGGGACTGGCGTTTGCCCTGGTAGTGGGAGGCAATGGTTTGTTGCTTGCCGTCGGGGCCGAACAGTTTGAGGTTGTCGGCGCTGACCGGTTTGTCGACCACGAAGGTCATGTTGCCGGCGGTGACGGTGACCTCAATCCAGGTGTTGTCACTGGAGAGAGTGTATTGGCTTGGCATCACCCAAACGGTGTGGGCACTGGCGGCGGCGCTGACAAAGGCAAAGCCGGCCAAGAGGTGGCGCAGTTTCATGGTTAGTTGCTCCTTGCAGGATAAGAGAGGGTGACCGGGCCAAGCTCGGGCTTGGCGGCCAGGGTTTTGGTGAATGCCTGGCCGGCAAAATGCAGCTTCTCGCTGAGGATGCTGCGCCCGCCGTGCTCGCGGGCTGCCTCAAAAAAGATGCTGTAGTCGCCGTCGGGCAGCAGTTGGCCGCTGTCGTCTTTACCGTCCCATCTCAGCTGGTAGTTGCCGGGCAGGCGGGTGGCGCTGCTGAGTGCGTCCACCAGTTGGCTGTCGCGGCGGCCGACCTTGCGCCAAAAGGCGCGCAGATCCTTGAGCCAGTCGTCTTCGCCGCGCCACAGCGCCAGGGTGCGCACCGGCTTGCCGTTGGCATCCTCAATCCAGGCGGCCACATAGGGGCGTTGGTATTCGTGGGTGTCGATGCTGGGCACGCCGAGGCTGATATCCAGGCTTGGCGTGGCGGCCAGCGGCAAACTGCTGCACAGCAGCACGGGCAATAACAGGCCCTTGACCATAAGAGGCTCCTTCTACGTATGGGAAGACAATAAAAAGGCCAGCACCATCAGCAGGCCCCCGAACAGGGTGGTCAGCAGCCCGGCGTTACGGCGCGACAATTGCCGCCACAACAGGTAAAAGCCGCTCAGCGCGAACAGCACGCAGATAACCGCCACCACATCAATCAGCCAGCGCCAGCTGCCACCGGCGTGGCGGCCTTTATGCAGATCGTTGGCCAGGCTCAGGTAACCGGCGAAATCGTCCACCAGGTAAAACTGCTGCTCGGCCAGGTTGATGTCGGCCAGGGCATAACCGCCGGGGCGCTTGATATCCAGCTCGATACGCTGCTCTGACTCGTCAAAGGTTTGGGTGAGTTCGCCCCCCGGCATGCCGTAAGCCTGTTCCAACCACTGGCGCAGCCGGGCCGCCAAGGCCCGGCGCTGGTCGCTACCGGCCGGTAGCGCCGTGGGGAATTGCCCTTCTGGCAGGCGCTGTTCCAGCTCCCGGTAATGCTTGCCGGCATCGCTGCCCCAGTCGCCGTGATTGAGGGTGATCCCGGTCAGGGAAAAGAACAGCAGCGCCAGCAGCACCGCCATGGAGCTGTAGATATGGATAAGGCGGATGTTTTTAAGCAGCCATTGCTGACGTTTGGAAAGGCGCATCGACAAAGTGGGTTAGCCAAAGTGCGCAAATGATAACTGATAACCATTGTCATTTTCACCTTCGAGCGAACCACTTTCGATAAAAGCCATAAAAAAAGGCGCCAAACGGCGCCTTTTCATTTGGATAGTTGCTCAAGCTCATTTACCAAGGGCAGCGATATCATTAACGATGCTTTCAGCCACCAGTTTTACATCTCTCGGCTCATCTTCAGCACCCCATTGGAAAACAGTGATCTTGGCGTTGACGGCCAGATCTTCGAAATAAGAGTATTTAGTGGTGTACTTACTGTGCCCAAAACTAGCCAGCTGTTGGCCATTCTGCTCAATTTTTACCAGGTCGGACAGTATGGGCTTGTTAAGAGCGTGGCCACCGATGTTGAACGTTCGTTCGAAGTCTATAGAGGCAACCACTTCTGCCACATCATTGTCACCGGGAGCAGCAAGAATACCCTTCGTCTTGAGCGCATCGGTAAGAGCGTCGACAAACTCTTTATGCAACTGCTGCTCCGGGGCAAAGGTTGTATCGCCAGGTATGGCGCCATGGCCTAGCGTAAGATTCACTTGCACATCTTTAAGCCGATAATGTGTCACCCCCTTTTTAAGGGGGGTAGGATCGACATCATAATGATAATGGCTGGCACAGCCTCCCAGCAGCATCAGGCCAACGAGTAACGGAAACAGACGAGACATGGGGTACGACTCCTTCTTTGGAATGCGGCAGCATTGTTGCGAAATGTTCCTTTGAAGTAGCTAGGCGACATATCACGTGAAAATCCTGAATAACCTGAATGTCTTGTATTTCAACCAAGCATAAAAAAAGGCGCCAAACGGCGCCTTTTCAATAAAAACCCGGCTTAGGGGCGGGGCACAAAACCCACGGCCTCGTAGACCTTTTTAAGGGTCTGGGCAGCGCGGGCGCTGGCTTCTTGGGCCCCGGCGCGCATGATGGCGTCAAGGGTGGTGCGGTCTTCGCGCAGCTCCTTGTAACGGGCTTGCAAAGGTTCAAGGAAGTTCACCACGGCGTCGGCTACATCGCCTTTAAGGTGGCCGTACATGCGCCCTTCAAACTCGCCTTCGAGGGTTTCGATGCTCTTGCCGCTGATGGCAGAGAGAATGCCCAGCAGGTTGGAGACACCGGCTTTGTTCTCGGCATCAAAACGGACCAATGGCGGCTCGTCGGAGTCGGTAACGGCGCGTTTGATCTTCTTGGTAATGACCTTGGGATCTTCCAAGAGACCGATGAAGTTGCCCTGGTTGTCGTCAGACTTGGACATCTTCTTGGTGGGGTCTTGCAGGCTCATCACCCGCGCCGCCACCTTGGGAATAAAGGGTTCGGGAACAGTGAACACATCGCCGTAGAGGTTGTTGAAGCGGAAGGCCACATCGCGAGACAGCTCCAGGTGCTGCTTTTGGTCCTGGCCGACCGGGATTTGGTTGGCCTGATACAAAAGGATGTCGGCCGCCATCAGCGCCGGGTAGGTAAAGAGGCCGGCGTTGATGTTGTCGGCAAAGCGGGCGGACTTGTCCTTAAACTGGGTCATGCGCGACAGCTCGCCAAACTGGGTGTAGCAGTTGAGCACCCAGGCCAACTGGGCGTGCTCGGGCACGTGGGATTGCACAAAGACGCTGGAGCGCTTGGGGTCGATGCCGCAGGCCAGGTACAGGGCCAGGCTGTCGAGGGTGGCCTCGTACAGTTTTTTCGGGTCCTGGCGCACGGTAATGGCGTGCAGGTCGACGATGCAATAAAGACAGTCGTAGTCAGATTGCATCTGGTCCCACTGCCGCAACGCGCCCAGATAGTTGCCAAGGGTAAGCTGGCCGGAGGGTTGCGCGCCGCTCAAGACAATGGGTTTGGACATGACTAACTGTACCTCTGTTGCAGGGCGCCAAGCGTTTTGAGCTGCGCCAACGAATCAATAATAAAATCGGGGTGACAAAGGCCGATATCTTCCCCGTAGTTGTAACCACCCGTCAAGCCGACCGAGACGCAGCCGGCCCCTTGGGCAGCCTGGATGTCGTTTTTCGAGTCGCCCACCAGCATCAATTCGCCAGGGGCGATATGCCACTGCTGGCACAGCCAGATGAGCGGCAAAGGATCGGGCTTTTTGGCGGCCAGGGTGTCGCCGCACAGCAGGTGCTCAAAGTAAGGCTCAAGGCCCAATTCACGCACCAACGGCACCGCAAAACGGGTGGCCTTGTTGGTCACCAGCGCCAGCTTGAAGCCGCGCGCCTCAAGCTCGGCCAGCACCGCGATAGCATCGGCCAGCAGAGTGGAATCCACCGCCAGGTGGCCCTCGTAGGCCGATTCGAACAGCGCCAGGGCGTTGGCCGGCTCGCCAAGCTCGGCGCAGGCCCGCTCCACCAGCTTTTTAATGCCGTTGCCTATCCATTGGCCCACCGTTGCCTCGCTGACCGCCGCCAGCCCCAACTGGCGGCGCATGGCATTGGCGGCCCAGGCGAGATCCGGCAGGCTGTGCACCAAGGTGCCGTCAAGATCGAACGCTACCGCTTTTATCATGCAGAGGCCTTGGCCAGCTCGCTACGCATGGCGTCGATCACCGCTTGGTAATCAGGCTTGCCGAAGATGGCGGAGCCAGCCACGAACATATCAGCACCGGCAGCGGCAATTTCACCGATGTTGTCCACTTTGACGCCGCCGTCTATTTCCAGGCGAATATCACGGCCGCTATCAATGATGCGCTGGCGCACCTGGCGCAGCTTGTCGAGGGTGCCGGGAATAAAAGACTGGCCGCCAAAGCCGGGGTTGACCGACATCAGCAAAATCACGTCGAGCTTGTCCATCACGTAATCGAGGTAATGGAGCGGGGTGGCGGGGTTAAACACCAGGCCGGCCTGGCAGCCGCTGTCTTTAATCAGGCCCAGGGTGCGGTCGACATGTTCGGAGGCCTCTGGGTGAAAGGTAATGATGCTGGCGCCAGCCTTGGCAAAATCCGGCACGATGCGGTCCACGGGTTTGACCATCAGGTGCACATCGATGGGAGCCTTAATGCCGTAATTGCGCAGCGCCTCGCAGACCATGGGCCCGATAGTGAGGTTGGGCACATAGTGGTTATCCATGACGTCAAAATGCACCACGTCGGCGCCGGCAGCCAGCACATTGGCGACCTCTTCACCCAGGCGGGCAAAGTCGGCCGACAAAATAGAGGGGGCAATCAAAAAGTCTTTCATGGGCAGGCTCCAGATTCAGTCCGGCGCTATTGTAAACCAAGCGATGCTGTTCATGGGTAATGAAGCCGGACTTTGCTATGGTCTGGCGGTAGTGAACAAGGAGGCAGTATGCAATTACGCGACCCCGAGTTACTTAAATCCCAGGCCTATATCGACGGCCAATGGCAGCAAGCCGGCAAGACCTTTGAAGTGACCAACCCCGCCGACGGCAGCGTACTGGCCCAGGTACCGAGCCTGAGCGAAGCCGATGTGAAAGTTGCCATCGACGCCGCCCACAACGCCCTGCCCGCCTGGCGGGACATGACCGCCAAGGAACGCAGCCAAAAACTGCGCCGCTGGTTTGAACTCATCATGAGCAACCAGCAGGACTTGGCCCAAATCATGAACGCCGAGCAAGGCAAACCTGTTGCCGAGGCGCGCGGCGAAATCGCCTACGCCGCCTCCTTTGTAGAGTGGTTTGCCGAAGAAGCCAAGCGCGCCTATGGCGACATCATCCCCGCACCGCAAGCCGGCCAGCAGCTGCTGGTACAAAGGGTGCCGGTGGGGGTGGTTGCCACCATTACCCCCTGGAACTTCCCTGCCGCCATGATCACTCGCAAGGTGGCCCCGGCTCTGGCCGCCGGTTGCACCGTGGTCTCTCGCCCGGCATCAAAAACGCCGCTAACGGCCCTGGCACTGGCCGAGCTTGCTCACCGCGCCAAAATTCCGGCCGGGGTATTCAATGTGGTTACCGGGGATTCCGGCAGCATCGGCAAGGTGCTCACCAGCAGCACCAAGGTGCGCAAGCTCTCCTTTACCGGCTCTACCGCCGTAGGCGCCCTGTTGATGGAGCAATGCGCCCACGACATCAAAAAGCTGTCGCTCGAATTGGGCGGCAACGCGCCTTTTATTGTCTTTGACGACGCCGACCTCGACGCCGCCGTTGAAGGGGCCATGGCCGCCAAGTTTCGTAACGCCGGGCAAACCTGCGTCTGCGCCAACCGCTTTTATGTCCACGACAAGGTGATGGAGCGCTTTACCGAAAAGCTGCAACAGGCCATGCACACCCTCAAGGTGGGCGCCGGCACCGAAGCGGGAGTGACTACAGGCCCGTTGATTGATGTAAAAGCAGCTGAGAAAGTCGAGGCCCACGTCAAAGACGCCTTAGACAAAGGCGCCACCTTGCATATGGGCGGCAAGCGCCATAGCCGTGGCGGCAGCTTCTTCGAGCCGACTTTGTTAAGCGGCATGACCCAGGAAATGCTGATAGCCGAAGAAGAAACCTTCGGCCCGGTGGCGGCGCTCTTTCCCTTTGAGGACGAAGCCGAGGCCATTGCCATGGCCAACGACACCCCCTTTGGCCTAGCTGCCTACTTTTATAGCCAGGACCTGGCGCGGGTGTTCCGGGTCGCCGGACAGCTGGAATCGGGCATGGTGGGCATCAATACCGGGCTGGTCTCCAACGAAATGGCCCCCTTTGGTGGCGTCAAATCCTCGGGGCTGGGCCGGGAAGGCTCCAAATACGGCCTGGATGAATATCTGGAAATGAAATACCTGTGCCTGGCCGGGCTGGGTAAATAATTGTTCAAGGCGGCCCCAAAATAGCCATTGGCCTGACCAATGCGCATTTTATCAACCGGGGCCGCAACTTAGCTTCATCATAAGCACTCACTTCCCGTAAAACATCGACAACTAGCTAAACAAACTCCTCCTTCCTGTCGATTTGCCAATTGCATCGCCCCCTTTTTTTCAAGTAAAGTCCGCCTTCGCCTTTTTCCTTAAAGGTAAATTGGTATTACCACTTTAAGTTATAGGGAACGACGTGCTCAAGACGTATACGCCGTTTATCCTGGCGATGACTGCCAGCGCTTTCGCAGTTCACGCCGACGAGATTAACGATCACATTCAAGTCAGCCAGGCCATTACCTTCGCCAACAACTATGTCTCCCGTGGTGTCAGCGGCTCGTCTAACGATCCGGTGGTGCAGGGATATATTGATATCGCCCACGACAGCGGCGCCTATGTGGGGCTGTGGGGAACGTCCGGCGATGACGGTGGCGAGATTGACTGGTGGGGCGGCTATGTCTATCAGCTCAATGCCGATTACGCGCTCGATTTTCGCCTGGCCCGCTTTTATTACCCCGGTGGCAGCAACCATCAAACCGAAGGTTCGGTCACCCTGATGACGCCCTGGTTTAATCTCTCAGCCCGCCACGACTGGGACTATGGCCACAACTATTACGAGCTGAACAAGGCCCTGCCCCTCAATGACAACTGGCAGCTGCAATTGCACGCCGGCTACAAGAATTACGGTGAGAAACGCTATTCCCCGGATTATTGGGCTTATGGCAAGGCCTACGCCGACGCCGCCGTCAAACTGGGTTATGCCCTTAGCCAGCACCAAAGCCTCTTTGTGGGCTACAGCTGGCATCAGGACAACGATAAGGCCCACGCCACCGAAGGCAAGATACTGTTCGGCCTTACCGCCAGCTTTTGATTTTCCCATCCTTGTGTCGATTTGACCGCTCGGGGCCTTTGGCCCCTTTTTTATTGGCCAGGATTTAAACAGTTGGGTATACTCAGCAACTGTTTAGCCAATTGCTTAAGGAGGACAGAATGCCAATCAGAAAAGCCGCCGCGCTGGGTCTGATCGTTGCTTTGCTGGCCTCCATGGCCGTTTGGCTTGCCCGCCCCGCTGCCAGCAGCGAAGAGTCAGAAGCCCAGGTCAGCTGGGGACAGTGGTTGATCGGTAAAAGCGGTTCGGTGCAGATGCACTTTCTGGACTTGCTCGAGCTGGTAACCCGTCACGAAAATGGCCAGCAGGTCAAAAAGTAACAAACCCCGCTCCAACCTTTTCCTGAGTATTGCAGGCGCCCTTTTTGGTGTGCAAAGCAGTCAGCGCCATGCCCAGGATTTCGCCTCGCAATCACCCCTGCCTTACATCATCGGCGGCATTGTCGGTGTGGTGCTGTTCGTTCTGCTGCTCTGGCTGCTGGTGAGCCTGGTGCTCGGTTGAGCGATACAGGGCCAGAAGCTCACCCACTTTTTGCCGGCCACTGCCGTTGCGGCTGATGCTGCGCTTTACCTGCACCGTATTGAGGGTGGCGTCCCGATAAAGCCAGCGGGTGTGCTCGGTGTCGTGGTTGGAGATAAGCACCGACACCCCGCGGCGGCTCGATTCCAGCGCCGTCTTGGCCAACATTGCCTGGTCGTCGAGGGTAAAGCCCGGGCTGGCGTAGGTGGTGAAACTGGCGGTCACCGAAAGCGGCACATAGGGCGGGTCACAATACACCACGTGGCGGCTGCCAGCGTTGTGCATGGCGCTGACAAAATGCTGGCAGGTAAATACGGCCCGGCGCGCCCTTTCTGCAAAAAAGCCCAGCTCGTCTTCGGGAAAATAAGGCGCCTTGTAAGAGCCGAAGGGTACGTTGAAGCCGCCTTTGCGGTTGTAACGGCACAGGCCGTTGTAGCCATGGCGGTTTAAGTACAAAAACAGCAAGGAGCGCTGGTAGCTGTCGCGGCTGGCGTTGAACTGCTCCCGGTGCCGGTAGTAAACCGCTCGCTGGTTGGTGGCTGGGGTAAACAGCTGCCGGGCGTCGCGGATAAAACGGTTAGGGTCGGCAGTCAGGTGCTGATAGAGGGCTATCAAATCCGGGTTGATATCGTTCAGCACGTAGCGATCGAAATCGCTGTTAAGAAACACCGAGCCGGCGCCCACAAAGGGTTCCACCAATACCTCACCCTCGGGAAGATGGCGGCGAATATCGTCAACCAGCGAGTATTTGCCGCCAGCCCATTTTAAAAAGGCACGGTGTTTCTTCATGAGGGCCAATAGAGGTAAAGACAGTCCGCCATTCTAGCCTTTGCCAGCCTTAATTTCTGCCTTGATTTTGTCATAGCGCTTGGGCCAAGCCCCAGCCTTGCGAAAGGTGGCCGGCAGCTTGGCAACGGCCGCTTTGGCGGCGTCCAGATTGGCGTAGTTACCCTGCACCACCAGGTAAAAATCCTGGCCGTTGCGGCGGGTTTTCACCAGTTGCCAGTCGCTGACACCTTGCCCGGCCATGGCCGCCTGAACCTTGCCCTTATCTTGCCCGGCAATCAGTTGCAGCGCGTAGTGGCTGTCAGGGATACCGGCAGGCCAGGTGTCATTTTTAGGGTCGGCTTTGGCCGGGGCAGGCTTGGCTGGCTCGGGTTTTGGCTCCGGCTTGGGCTGCTGGGCCACTTGCGGTTTTGGCTGAGGGTCAGCCGCTTCAGCCTCTGCCTGTTGCTCGCTGGCAGTGGGCGCAGTGGCAGTTGGCTCTGCAGCCGGCGCGCTATTGGCATCGACATGGATGATGTCAGCCCGGGCTTCGGCCATGTCTTTGCGCTGCTCGGCGTTCATATGCGGCGGTGCCGCTGGCTTCTCAGACTCTGGCTCGATATGAGTCGCATTGGGCACCGAGGTGCTGTTTTGTACCGGTTGCGGCGTCAAGGCCACGGCGCCAGGGCTGGCATTGCCGGTCACTCCAGGTAACGGCACCGATACCGATTGCGGCGTGTCGGCCTCTTTGCCTTTATAAAGGGTGGCCACCACAACCACCGCCAACATCAGGGCGGCCGCCACAATCAGCAGCAGCGGCTTGGGCTTTTTAGACTTGGCTTCGGCACTGGCTGGCGCTTCCTTCTGGCCGATGTCGCCCAGCCAGATAGGTTGCCAGCGCAGCGCCGGAACCGCGGCAGTGTCGGGTGCGATCACCAGCAGGCCCATTTGGTCGTCGGTATGTTCGCTAAGGGCAAGAAACTCTCGGAAGATATCGGCTTCCAGAGGGCAGGAGCCGTCAACAATCAATAGCCGCTGCGCGCCTTGCTGTGACAGGCGCAGGTAGCTCTCGGCAAGGGTATCGTCCGGGTTGATAACGGGGTCTGAGAACCACTGGGAAAGGATGTCGGTGCGCAGTTTGCGCATGCCCGGGGACTTTTTGTAACGCAGCAGGGCCACGTCTTGGCCGTCGGGGAGTTTATCCAGCAGACGGTTGATCAGTAGGCCTCGGTCGGCATTGTCAGGCTCGATGACCACCACGGGGTCCTGGCCAAAATGCAGCAGGTGTTGGATCCGGCTTAGCAGGGCCTCAAGGGCATTTGGCATAGCTCAACTCAATGGTTGGCCGTCTGAACAGCCGCGATGGCAGCCAGGATCTCCGCTTCAGTGGCGTCACTGACCACAACAGCCTGACCCAGGCCTTTTGGCAATACCAGTCGCAACTTGCCGGCCAGTACTTTTTTGTCACGCATCATCAGCGGCAGGTACTGCTCCGGCGTCATTTGGGCTGGCCCTTTGAGGGGCAAACCGGCAGCCTTATTCAGACGGTAAAGGCGCATCAGCTGCTCATCATCCAGCATCCCCCTGGACTTGGCAAGTTCGGCCGCCATCAGCATACCGGCGCCGACAGCTTCGCCGTGGAGCCAGTTGCCATAGCCCTGATTAGCCTCGATGGCATGACCGAAAGTGTGGCCAAGATTGAGGTGGGCACGTACCCCTTGCTCGCGCTCGTCCTGGGCAACGATGTCGGCCTTGATGGCCAAAGAGGTGGCGATGGCATGAGAAAGCAGGGTTTTATCCTTGGCTCTCAGCCCGGCCATGTTGGCCTCAAGCCACTGGAAGAAATCGGCATCGGCAATGACACCGTATTTGATGACTTCGGCAAGACCGGCCGACATTTCATTGTCTGGCAAGGTATCGAGCCAGTGCAGATCCACATGCACCGCCTGGGGCTGATGGAAGGCACCGATAAGGTTCTTGCCCAGCGGATGGTTGACGGCGGTTTTGCCGCCGACTGCCGAGTCCACCTGAGACAACAAGGTGGTGGGCAACTGGATAAAATCCATGCCCCGCTGGTAGCAGGCAGCCGCAAAGCCGGTGATATCCCCTACCACACCGCCACCTAGGGCGATAAGCATACCGTCACGCCCAAGGCCAGCTTCAATCAGGCAGCCGATGAGGCGCTCAAGCTCACCCAGGTTTTTGGCACCTTCGCCATTGGGCAGTTCAAAGCAGGTCAGGGATTTGGGGGCGTCCCCCAGGAAAGATTTCAGGGTTTGCAGGTGACCGGCCAGGGGCGCCTGGCTAACAACAACAACCGAACGCCCCTGAACCTGATCTTTAAGACTGGGATGCAACCCTAGGCCTATGAGTATCGAATAACTTCTCTCACCAAGGCCTACATCCAGTCTTTTCATAACGTTAGAAACCCAGTTGGTCGATGATTTGGCTGGCCACGCTGCGGGCACTTTGATCGTCGGTACGAACCACGATATCGGCCACTTCTTCGTACAGCGGGTTACGCTCTTCTGCCAGGCGGACCAGGGTGTCCTTCGGCTCGCCTTTTTGCAGCAACGGGCGACGCTTGTCTTTTTGGGTACGGGCCAACTGTTTGTCGATGGTGGTTTCAAGGTAAACCACGATCCCCCGCGCGGAAATGCGGTTGCGGGTATCTTTGTTGATGACGGCACCACCACCGGTGGCCAGGACAATGCCCTGCAGCTCAGTCAGCTCTTCAATAACACTGCATTCGCGCTTGCGAAAACCATCTTCACCCTCGACATCAAACACCCAGTTGATATCAGCACCGGTGCGGCGCTCTATCTCATGGTCTGAGTCGTAGAATTCCAGATGGAGATCTTGGGCAAGTTGACGGCCAATGGTGCTTTTGCCAGCCCCCATGGGGCCAATAAGAATGATATTGCGTTTTTCTGCCATATTGGTGATTACGTCTTCGCTATCTGAAACAGGGGGCGGAACGCCCTGGTGAAAGTTCCCCACAGGTCGTTAGGTGACGGCGGATTATCGCAATTGTACGCCCATCAGGCAACTGAACATGGCAAGCATCTTGTCAGCGCTTACAAAAAAAGGGGCCCTGCCGAGCAGGGCCCCTTGCCATTGAAGGGTAGATTTTCAGGCTTTGGCCGCTAAATTCGGCGCCAGAGCCTTGTTTTCATTAAAATCTAGTCCAGGTCCTCGGTGACGATCCGTGGCGTAACGAAGATCAGCAGCTCGCTCTTCACATTGGAGTCAGAGGTGTTGCGGAACAGCCAGCCAAGGCCGGGGATGTCGCCCAGCAGCGGCACCTTGTACACCACTTTCGAGCGCTCCTGCTGGAAGATACCGCCCAGCACTATGGTCTCGCCGTTATCCACCAGTACCTGGGTACCGATCTCCTTGGTATCGATGGCAACGGCGCTACCGGTTGCGGTCTGTACTGTGTCGCCACGGGTATCTTCGGTGATCACCAGGTCCAGAATAATCTTGTTATCCGGGGTGATCTGCGGGGTCACCTGCAGGCTCAGCACCGCTTTTTTGAAGGTAACAGAGGTGGCACCGGAAGAGGTGCTTTGCACGTAAGGGATCTCGGTACCCTGCTCGATGTAGGCCGCCTTCTGGTTAGCCGTGGTCAAGCGGGGGTTGGAGATGATCTCGCCTTTGTTCTCTTGTTCCAGAGCCGACAGCTCCAAATCAAGCAGTTTGCCGTCTGCCAACTTGGCGATATGGAAGCCAATGGAAGCGGCATTTTCGGCGCCGGCTGGCAGGTTGACGTTCAGGCGGTCCGCCAAATCCACAGAGCTGCTGCCACCGTTGGCGGCGCCGTTGGCTCCTTCTAGGGTTCCAGACACACCATTACTGCCGTTGGCGTCGGTGAAGCCCAGGCGTACGCCCAAGTCTTCCACCACGCTGTCTTTTACGGTGACGATGCGCGACTCAATCAGTACCTGTTTAACCGGCACATCAAGCACCTTGATGAGGTTCTTGATTTCTTTAAGCTTGTCTTCGGTGTCCTGCACCAACAGGGTATTGGTCCGCTCATCGATGGTCACGGTGCCACGCTCTGAGAGCAGGCTTGCTTCACTGCTTTTGAGCAGGTCAGCCAGGTCCTTGGCCTTGGCGTAGTTTATCTGGATGAACTCGGAGAACAGCGGCACCAAGGTCTGCACCTTGTTCTGGGCTTCCAGCTCCTGGGCTTCACGGGCGGTGAGCTCATCGGCCGGGGCCACCATCAGAATATTGCCATCAACCCGTTTGCCCAGCCCTTTCACTTTAAGCACGATGTCCAGTGCCTGGTCCCAGGGCACGCCATCGAGACGCAAGGTGATGTTACCGTTGACGGTATCGGAGGTCACCAGGTTGAAGTTGTTGTAATCAGCAATGATCTGCAACACGGTCCGCACTGGAATATCCTGGAAGTTCAGGGAGATACGTTTGCCGTCGTAAGAGGCTTTTTCTTTCTCCTTGGCGGTTTCCTTTTTAGGCAGTACTTCCAGAGAGAACAGATTATTGGCCTGTTGGTATTTGAAGGTGAAATTACCGGTGGGCTTGATCACGATCCGGGTTTTGTCACCGTCGCGGAAGGTTTCAATATTCTGCACCGGCGTACCAAAGTCGGTGACATCCAGTTGGTAAATCAACTTGTCCGGGATAGCGGTGTTGAGGAACTCGGCAACAATACGCGGCCCTTGCTGGTGCACGTCCACCGCAGCGGAGGTGTTCTGCATGAACACCAGCATCTTGCCTTCGTCGTCCTTGCCACGGCGAAAATCAATGGCCTTGATGGCATTGATTTGTTTGCCGTCGCCCTCTTCACTACCGCCGGCAATGGCCTGCCCCAGCGATACCACATAACGGTTGTCGACACGTTTGGTCTGGTAGGACATCAGTTTATCCAGGTGCAGTACCGCCCGCACCCCATCGTTGATATGGGTGGTGGTGATCTTATCGAGGCCCCCCGCCGCGACAGCCAGCTCCGACATGGCCAGCTTGGAGTCGACACCGCGAAAGTCGATGTAGAGCTCGGCCGGGTTGTAGGAGATACGGGTACGGGGTTCAATAAAGTCCCCGTCCATCACGAATTCCAGTTCTATCCCTTGTCTGCCAAGGGTGTTTTCCTTCACATCCACCAAGGAAGTCGCCAGAGCCTGGGCTACCGGCATGGCCAGCAGCAGCCCCAGGGCGATTTGTTTAGCCCGACGCCATACAGAAAAGGCCGGGGTTCTAGGGGATTTGCAAGCATTCATCACATCATGTCCCTTCGAGAATCTCATTGTTATTCACTGACCAAGTCGAGCGACGCATCACGCTCTTGCCAGCACCCCGCCCCATCCGGAACCAGCTCCCGTATCTTGATGCCGCTACGGGAGATCTCCTGAATTAAGCCGTTATATAGCCCCAGATAGTTACCGGTGGTGACCCTGTACAGGTTGCCGTCGCCAGCCCTGACCAGGGCCCACAACTCACCTGCGCTGCCCAGAGTGCCTTTCATGGAAAGGGTATCCAGCGGGAACTGCTCCAAAGGCTCTTTGACCCGATCAAAATCGGGCTGCAAACAATCGGGGTTACGGTTAGCCGCACTTTCCGCCAGCAGTTCGGGACTCGGCGGGGTAAAGGGACTGCGCCGATCACCGGGCTCGTAGCGAAAGTGTTCAAAGGATTTGAGCTCTGGCATCGGTTCAATACCGGGCACCGGGCGCTGCTTCACTTCGGCGACGAAGGTTTGCAAGTCGCTGGTGTCGTCATTACAACCGGCCAGCCCCAGCACCGATACCAGCAGCAGCCATTTAGCGTTTCTTCTTGGCATTGCTGTCCTCCTTATATCGGTATGTCTTGGCCTGCAGCTTCATCAGCAGCTTGCCGTCAGGCAGGGCCTTGATATCGAAGTTGTGGAGGGTGACGATCCGCGGCAGCGCCGCCACGTCACTGACAAAGGTGCCAAGCTGGTGGTAATCCCCTACCACCTCTATATCGATAGGCAGCTCGATATAGAATTCCTTTTCCTGTGGTGCCTGCCATTGGATGACCCGGAAATCCAGGCCACTGGAGGTGCCCACAAAGTTAATGTCGTCAAGCAGGCCGGCCGTTTCGTCCTCGGTTGGCAACTGCTTCAAGAACTGAGAGAAGGTCGCTTCCAGTTGCAGCATCTGCGCGCGGTAGGCCTCAAGGTTGGCGGCCATTCGCTGCTTGCTTTCAAAGGTATGCTTAAGCTCTTCTTCCTTTTTCTGCTCGGCAAACAGCTGGTCGAGGTTGTCGCTGATTTGCACGTAGTAGAAAAGCGCCGCCACCACGATACAGACAAAGCCGATAAAGACCGCTTTGGCGGCCTTGGGCCAGCTGCCGATTTCCGAGAGGTCTAGTTCGTTGATGTTCATTTTTTACCTCCCACAGCCGGTGCCGGAGCAACGCCGTCCAGGCGAACCTGTACGCCCAGGTCAAAGTCTGACAGAGCGCTGGACTTGTTAACCGACTGAATACGCCGCGGCTCGGGGTTCACCAGCCACTCGGATTCCTTGATGTAGCGGATGAGGCTGGACACCCGATTGTTGGACTCGGTTTTGCCTTTCACCGACAAATCATCGCCGTCACGCTTCATTTCGGTCAGATACATACCGGGCGGTACGGAGTCAGCCACGGTATCGAAAATATGCGCAGTCACGTTCCGGCTGGCCCGCAGGCGGGCAATAAGGCCCATGCGTTGTTGCAGGTCGGATTTACGCTTTTTCAACAGTTCGATTTCGGAGATGGCTTGTTCCAGCTCTTTGATTTGCCCTTGCAGGTAGGCGTTACGCTGGCGCTGACCATCGACATATTGGCTGACTATCCAGTTGGCCAGAAACGCCAGCAGTACAGTCAGCACCACCATGCCAATGAGGGTGGCGGTGAACTCCTTTTTCTCCTTTTCCCTGGCCTCTTCCCGCCAAGGTAGAAGGTTGATGTTTGCCATTAACCGAAACTCCTCTGGGCCAGGCCAGTGGCAATCGCCAAAGCCGCGTTGTAGCGCTCGAAGTCGCGTTTGTTAACGTCAGCCCCAACCTTCATGCCGGCAAAGACATCGGCCACCAACACTTGGTAGCCCAGCTCTTCGGTCAGGGTTTCAGGCAGGCCTTCTACCATGGCCGAGCCGCCTGTCAGCAGCAGCGCGTCCAGTTCGTCATGGCCGGAGGTGGTATAGAAGAGTTGCAGGGAACGACGGACCAGTTGCAAGAATTCGGTTTGAAAAGGGGCCAGCACTTCAAGGGCAGCACTACTGGGTAGCTCGCCGCGCAGTTTCACGCGCTCGGCCTCGTCCACGCTCATGTCGTAGGTGGACTGGATGATCTGGTTAAGATGCTCACCGCCAAAGGCCTCTTCCCGGGTGTAAATCACCTCGCCGTTTTCCATCACTGCCAGGGTACTGGTACGGGCACCGATATCGATAACCCCTATCAATTTGGCATCGGCCAAGCCGGGCTGGCGCGCAGCCACCGCAGCCATGGCTCTCCCCAGAGCGTAGGCTTCGATGTCCATGATACCGGTATCAAGACCGGCGATTTCCATGGCGCTGACCCTGGCCACCACCGACTCGGAGCGGGCCGCCGATAGCAGCACGTCTACCCGGGAAGGGTCGTTGGCATGAGGATGGAGGCGTTCAAAATCCAGGTTAACCTCGTCCAGCGGGTGGGGGATGAGGTTCTCGGCCTCCACCTCTATCTGGCTCATCATTTCATCGTCGCTTAAGGAAGCGTCCATGAGAATGATCTTGGTCATCACCGACGAACCGGCCACTGCCATGGCGGCAGTCTGGATTTTCGAGGGCAAGCGGCGTACCAGACGACGCAGTGCCTCACCCACGGGTTCGATGTCTTGGATTTCGTGGTCGACTACAGCCCCTTTGGGTGTGGGTTCAACGGCCACCGCTTCAACTTTGAACGTGTTACCATTTTTCGCCAGTAACACGGCCTTGATCGAATGCGAACCGATATCAACGCCAACCATGATGGGGGCTTGCCGACGGAAGAGTTTTGCAAGCATAGGACCGTCGTAAATTTTTTGTTATGTGGTGAACAAGAATAGTGCTCTTTTTGCAAGCGGTCTAGTTGAGCGTTTATAGTTTTGCCGCCTAATCAAGCAGATAATAGGGCAAGCCCGGGGGCAATTGCGAGGTGATAAGTGAAGTGGCTGGTTAGAATTTTGTTTGCCCTGGGGGCGATGGCCATCGTTGGCGCCCTTGGTGTGGTGGGTATGTACTACTACATCAAGCCGGAACTACCCAGTGTTGCCGTGCTCAAGGACGTGCGCTTGCAGACCCCGATGCGGGTCTATTCCGCCGATGGCGAGCTGATCTCCCAATTTGGTGAAAAACGTCGTATCCCGTTGAATATCGAGGATATGCCGCCGCTTTTGATCAAAGCTTTCCTCGACACCGAGGACAGCCGCTTCTACGAGCACCCCGGTATCGACTTCGTCGGCCTTGGCCGGGCGGCGGTCAACCTGGTGCTGACCGGCCATAAAAGCCAGGGCGCCAGTACCATTACCATGCAGCTGGCCCGTAACTTCTTCCTGACCCGCGAGAAAACCTATATCCGCAAGATAAAGGAGATGTTCATTGCCTGGCATATCGAGCAGTTGCTGAGCAAAGACGAGATCCTTGAGCTGTATCTCAATAAAATTGAGCTGGGGCACCGTGCCTTTGGGGTCGGCGCTGCCGCGCAGGTCTACTACGGCAAAGATGTAAAAGACCTCACCCTGCCGGAAATGGCGGTGTTGGCCGGCCTGCCCAAGGCCCCCTCCACCCTGAACCCCATCTCCAGCCCGGAACGGGCCCTGGCCCGGCGTAACGTAGTACTGGCCCGCATGAAGGACATGGGCGACATCACCCAGGCCCAGTACGACGAAGCCTCCAAAGCCCCCAACACCGCCAAATACCATGGCGCCGAGATCACCTTGTCGGCCCATTACGTGGCGGAGATGGTGCGCCAGGAAATGGTCGACCTGTTTGGTGAAGACGCTGCTTATGGCGAGGGCTACCAAGTCTTCACCACCATTAACAGTAAAGACCAGCGCGCCGCCCAGCAGGCGGTGATCACCAATGTGCTCAATTACGACCGCCGCCACGGCTGGCGTGGCCCGGTTCAGAAGCTCAAAGACTGGCCCTGGGATGAAAGTAAAATTCAGGATTTCCTGAAAGGCCAGATGACTTACACCCCCCTGATACCGGCCGTGGTGACTGCCGTGCAAGACCAATCCGCCACTGTCGAGGTGAAGGGCAAAGGTAAGCTTGAGCTGGATTGGTCGGCCATGGACTGGGCGCGGCCCTTTATCAACGAGAATCGCCAAGGCCCGGCGCCTGACAAAGCCAGTGAGATTGTCGCCCCTGGCGACCTCGTCTACGTGCGCCCCCACGGCGACGGTTGGCTGCTGGCACAAATCCCCGAGGTGAACTCTGCCTTTGTTTCGCTGCGCCCTCAAGACGGCGCCATCGAGGCTCTGGTTGGCGGCTTTAACTATTACCTGAGCAAGTACAACAGGGTGACCCAGGCCAAACGCCAGGTAGGCTCTAACATCAAGCCCTTCATCTATTCTGCGGCCTTGGATAACGGCTTTACCCTGGCGTCCTTGGTCAACGATGCCCCCATCAACCAGTGGGATCGCTCGCAAGGTTATGCCTGGCGCCCCAAAAACTCGCCGCCGGTGTATAACGGCCCGACTCGCCTGCGCATGGGCCTGGCGGAGTCCAAAAACGTGATGTCGGTGCGGCTGTTAAGGGCCGTGGGTATCGATACCGTTATCGACCGCCTGAGCGATTTCGGCTTCCCCCGCGAAGACTTGCCCCGCAACGAGTCCCTGGCGCTGGGCTCGGCTTCCTTAACACCGATGAATGTGGCCCGTGGCTTTAGCGCCATTGCCAACGGCGGCTTCCTGGTCACCCCTTATCTGATAGACAAGGTGGAAGACGGCTACGGCAACCTGGTGTGGATGGCCACCCCCAAAGTCGCCTGCGCCGAGTGCGAGCAGATGTTGGCCAAAGCCAAACCCTGGCCTGTTGTCAACGACCAAGAAGCAGCCATGGACGCCGCCTTTGCTCAGCTTCAGGGCAGTGGCGATGTCAGCTGGCAGGAGCAATGCCCGGTGTCCTATATCGGCAGTAATCGTCTGGCGCCCCGTGCCATCAGTGCCCAAACCGCCTTTTTGGTCACCCAGGCCATGGAAAGCACCATCTGGGGCGGCGGCTCCTGGAACCACGGCACCGGTTGGAACGGCACCGGCTGGCGTGCTGCCCGTGAGCTCAAACGCCATGATATCGCTGGTAAAACCGGTACCACCAACGAATCTAAAGACGCTTGGTTCTCCGGCTTTATGCCAGATCTGCAAGCCACCTCCTGGATTGGTTACGACACCTACCAGCACGAGCTAGGGGGCACCACCCGCATGAAAGCCATTACCGACGATCCCATCTTCGGCAAGGAAGGCGGTGCCAAGAGCGCCCAGCCGCCCTGGAACGCCTATATGAAGATAGCGCTGGATGGCATGCCAGAAGAAGGCTTCCCGGTACCGCCCGGTATCGTGACGGTGCGTATCGACCGCGAAACCGGCAAATTGACTCGGGCCACCGACTACACCAGCCGTTTTGAGTACTTCAAGGCCGGTACCGAGCCCAAGACCTTTGCCCGCGATACTCTGGCCAATCCCTTCGACGGTCCGTTGCAGCCAAGCCAAAGCAGCAATGACGATATTTTCGCCCCTGCGGAGCCACAGAAGACCGGGAACTGACATTGAAATAAAAACAGTTCGTATTTATAATCCGGTCCACTGTTCTCAGTAGGCCGGATTTTTTTATGTATGTTTGCCTCTGCAATGCTGTAACCGACAAGGCAATTCGCAAAGCGGCCGCTTCCGGTTGTCATTCTCTGGCACAGCTGCGCTGTGAACTGGGGGTTGCCAGCCAATGTGGCAAATGCGCCCGCCAAGCAAAAGCCGTGCTAAATGAAGCCACTACCCAAGCCGCCCCCCAGCGCCCTCCGCAAACGCTTCTCATTACTCAAATGGCTGTTTGACAAGACTTTTTTATCAGCCCATGCTTTCTGGTTAGTAGCTTCAGGAGCATTTCATGAAAGGCGACAAGAAAGTCATTCAGATCCTCAATCAGGTACTGGGCAACGAATTGGTTGCCATCAACCAGTACTTTCTCCACGCCCGAATGTACAAAAACTGGGGCCTGGAAAAGTTGGCTGACCACGAGTACCACGAGTCCATCGACGAGATGAAGCACGCCGATTGGCTGATCGAGCGCATCTTGTTCCTAGAAGGTCTGCCCAACTTGCAGGACTTAGGCAAACTCTCTATTGGTGAAGATCCCAAAGAGTGCCTGGAGTGCGACCTGGATCTTGAGCAAAAAGCGCTGCCCGACCTTAAAGACGGCATCGAGTATTGCGAAAAGGTGCGGGATTACGTTAGCCGCGACCTGTTGCGCAAAATTCTCAGCTCCGAAGAAGACCACATCGACTGGCTGGAAACCCAGCTTGAGCTGATGGCGACAGTGGGCCAGCAAAACTACCTGCAATCACAGATGCACGACGAAGACTGAGCAGCCCCGCCAGCACATCGCAGATGTCGCAATTTGTATGACATCACAGACGGGCAAAGGTTAAGCAGTTACAATCCGCTGTCCCTTTGCCTGTTTCTGATTCCCCCTGTGCCAAAGACCCTGATATCCCTTATTTTTTTGCTCTCTAGCCTGGCAGCTCATGCTCAGGAACTGGACACCATTGCTGCCGGCCAGTGGGAACTGGGGCTGGCGGTGGGGGCTGGTCATAAACAGAATCCGCTGGTCAGTAAAGGGGACAATCGTTACTACCTGCTACCTCAAGTCGCCTATTACGCCGACTGGGGTTACTTCGACAACGGCGAATTGGCTGCCAATCTCTATGACGATGGCGAAAACCAGCTGTTCGTCATGGCCAGTTATTCTGACGACGCCTTTTACTTTCATCACTGGAAACGCGTTTCCCTATCATCGTCACGGTTGGCAGGACTTTGCGACAGCTGCAACAACAAGGTCATGGCCGAAGAAAAGGTCACCTCCCAACAAGATCACGACCCACAATGGGCCTGGTTAGGGGGCCTGGGCTTCAGCCACTACGGCCAGCAGGGCTTTGTGCGGCTCAAACTACTCCA
This sequence comes from Gallaecimonas pentaromativorans, assembly GCF_003751625.1. Classification (NCBI taxonomy): domain Bacteria; kingdom Pseudomonadati; phylum Pseudomonadota; class Gammaproteobacteria; order Enterobacterales; family Gallaecimonadaceae; genus Gallaecimonas; species Gallaecimonas pentaromativorans. Next base: position 34,206 of record NZ_RJUL01000008.1, on the reverse strand, counting down.
CGACATCAGTGGCCGTCACAACGGCGCCTTTGCCAGCCTGCGCCTGGGCCGAGGCTTTGAATTTCACGGCCAGTGGCAATTTAGCGGCGGTTTTGATTGGAAAAGCGCCGAATTGGTCGACTACTACTATGGAACGGAAAGCCTCGACCAGGATGGTATGGGCTACCAAGGCCGCAGCAGTATCGACTGGGTGGTCAGCGGCCAATGGCTTTATCCCCTTTCTGAACACCTTGGGTTGCTGGTCAACCTCAATAGCCGTCGCCTTGGAAGCGGCATCGTCAATAGCCCGCTGGTAGACGAAAGGACCGTCTTGGACAGTTTTATCGGCATCACCCTGACCTTCTAGAAACGATGAAATGGCTTGGCTTGGTTTTTCTCATGGGTAACTCAGGGGCGCTAAAAGCGCCCCAGGTTGAGCTGCAGCCAAGATGGTGTGTAGCTGCGCCCAGTGAGTCCAGCTGTAAAGCCGATGTCCAGGTGCAATGGTCTCAACCCGAGCCGCTGCCGCTTTGCCTTTATCGCCAGGAACAGCAGCTAAAATGCTGGCCGGCTGCCCTTCAGGGCCAATGGCAGGGCGAAGTCAAAGCCGACACCCCCCAGCTATTCAAACTGATACTGAGCGACGGCACCGTCATCTGGCAGGGAAGCTGGCAGGTGCTTTTCACCCAACACGTAAAGCGGCGTAACCGCATGCCATGGAGTCTTCATTGATAACACCCGACCCCAAAGCCCGTTTGTTGCTGGTTGAAGACGACAGGCGTCTTGCCGAGCTGGTGCAGCTGTATCTGCGTGAACAGGGCTACTTTGTACACTGGGTTGCCAACGGTAGCCGAGTGCTGCCACTGGCCAGAGAGCTACAGCCTGACCTTATCATCCTCGATTTGATGCTGCCGGATACCGACGGCTTTACTCTGTGCAGCCAGTTGGCCGAACAATACGACGGCCCGGTGCTGATCCTGTCTGCCTTAAGTAACAGCCGTGACCAAATTCAGGGCCTGAACCTTGGCGCCGCCGATTACGTGGTCAAACCGGTTGAGCCCGAGCTGCTGCTGGCCCGCATCGAAAACCTGCTGCGCCGCCAAAACCGGGCGCCGCTCTCCACCAAGCTGCAATTTGGCTCGCTGGTGCTCAACGGCGATACCCGTACCGTCGAGTTCCAGGCCAAAGAAGTGGCGCTGACCAGCAACGAATTTGCCCTACTGTGGGCCTTGGCCAGCCAGGCCGGCAAAGCGCTCAGCCGTGATTATCTTTATGAGAGCCTGCTGGGTTTTAGCTACGACGGCAGCGACCGCAAACTGGACCAACGCATCTCCAGGCTGCGCAAAAAACTGGGCGACGACAGCGACAGCCCTACCCGCATCAAAACCATCTGGGGCCACGGCTACCTGTTCGCACCCGACTCCTGGTTATGAAGCGTCTTTTTATCAGCCTCTATGGCTTGCTGACGCTGGCATTGCTGTCGCTGGGCTACGGCTTGGACCAGCTCTGGCAGCACATTAACAGTGAACCGGCGCCCGCCACCGCCAGCCAGGTGCAACTGGTTCGGCTGATAAAAAGCGACTTGGCGCCACTGCCTGCCGGGCAGTGGCAGGCCTACCTCGACCAGCACGGCGTCAAGGCCAAGCTGCTCAGCCCCAGCGATATTCAACTCACCACTCCACTGCGCCCCGAGCAAATTCTGCCTCTAACCCAAGGCAGGCAGGATTTTCTGCTCACCCCCCTAGGCAGCCAACTGCTACTGATAGGCCCTTTTGAGGAAGGCCCCCGTGCCAGCAGCTTTGGCCTGGAAGCGCTGTTTTTCATTCTGCTGGCGCTCTTTGTGCTGCTATGGCAATGGCCGCTGGCCCGCGAGCTTGCCGCCTTGAAAAAGGCCGCTCAGGCGTTCGGGCGCGGTTTTTGGCAGCAAAGGGTGAAGGTGCGCCGGGGCGGTTATCTGTCGGACTTGGCCCAGAGTTTTAACCGGATGGCCCAGCGCATCGAGCAGTTGCTGGCCGACCAAGCCCTGATGACCCGCGCCGTCAGCCACGACCTTCGCACCCCTCTGACCCGATTGCGTTTTGCCCTGGCCATGAACGGCAAAGGCCCCCATTCCGACAGCATCAAGGCCGACCTCGATTATCTGGAGCAAATCATTGACCACTGGAGCCAGTTCCACGAACTGGAGGCGGTAGACAGCATCCAGCACCAAACCATTGCCCTACCCGCTTTTCTGGCAAAGCTACTGGCAGGGGAAGCGGTGCAGATCAGCGGCGTCCTGCCGGCTACCCTGGCCGCCGACCCCCACCTTTTAACACGCTGCCTGCAAAACCTGCTGGATAATGCCAAGCGCTACGCCAAGGCGCAGATCCGCCTGGGCTGGCAAGATGGCGCCTTGTATCTGGAAGACGACGGCCCCGGCCTTAGCGAAGAAGAAAAGCAGCGGGCCACCCAGCTTTTTTACCGGGGCGACAGTGCCCGCAATCAGGATCAGGCGCCGCACCTGGGCCTGGGGCTTGCCATGTGCGCCCGTATCATGCACCTGCACGGCGGCGAGCTGCACCTGGAAGATTCGCCCTTGGGCGGCGCCCGCATCATGCTGGATTTCCGGCAATAAAAAACCCCGCCGAGGCGGGGTTTTTTATTCGTTAGAGCCGGTGCTCCATGGCGATTTCATCGCAGTTGTCCTGGCGCGGGCAGAGCTTGCAGTCCTTCATCACCTTTTCGGGCAGGGTGTCTTTGAAGATCACCTTGAAGCCCTGCTTGTCGAAGAACCCCGCCACCCGAGTCAACACGATAACACGCTTGAGTTTCAGTGACCTGGCTTCGTCCATCAGGATCTGCACCATGGCCTGGCCAAGGCCTTTGCCATGGGCGTTTTCGTTCAGCCCCAAAGAGCGGATCTCGGCAAGGCCGGTGGAGTAGATGTACAGGCTGGCGCAACCGGCCACCTTGCCGTCCACGTCTGCCACCACAAAGTCTTGGATGGAGTGGATGATGTCTTCCCGGGAACGGGGCAGGTTTTCACCTTCACCGGCCCAGTGGCCAATCAGCTTGACGATGGCATCCACGTCTTCAAGGTTGGCGCGGCGCACAGCTTTGGCAGCCAAGCGGCCATTAAAGGCCTTGATGGCTTCCTGTTGGCGCGCCAGCGACACACCGCCTTGGGCGCAGCGTTTTTCAAGCGCCGCCAGCAAATCCAGCGCCGGGTAGACGTCGTCTTCGATAACCTCTGCCACTTGCCGCATCTGTGCCAGCGGCAGGGCTTCGAGGGGCAGTTGCTGCTCGATGGCCATGCGCACCAGCACCCCAACCATGTGGTGGGCTTCGCGGAACGGGATGCCCTTGGCCACTAAGTAATCGGCCAGTTCGGTGGCGTTGGAATAACCACCGGCGGCCGCCTTGGCGCAGGCTTCCTTGTTCACTTCGATGGTGGCCAGCACTTCACGGGTCAGCAGCAGGCAGTCGCTCCAGGTATCCAGGGCGTCGAAGAGGCCGTTTTTGTCTTCCTGCAGATCCTTGTTGTAGGACAGGGGCAGGGCTTTGACGGTCATGGCAAAGCCGGCCATGGAGCCAAAGATGCGGCCGCTCTTGCCACGGATCAGCTCCAAGGCGTCGGGGTTTTTCTTCTGCGGCATCAGCGACGAGCCGGAGCTGACGGTGTCGGAGAACTTCACGAAACCCGCTTCACCGGTGCCAAAGAAGATAAGGTCTTCGGCCAGCCGCGACAGATGCAGGCCGGAGGTGGAGGCCACCTGCAGCAGTTCCAGCACGAAATCGCGGTCGGAAATGGCATCGAGGCTGTTACGGGCAGCCCGGTCAAAACCCAGCTCCTTGGCCAGCTTATCCCGGTCGATGGGATAGGCGGTGCCGGCCAGGGCGCCGCAACCGAGCGGGCAGACATTCACCCGCTTGATGGCGTCTTCCAGGCGCTCGGCGTCGCGCTCCAGCATCTCGGCATAAGCCATCACCCAGTGCCCGAAGGTCACCGGCTGGGCCCGTTGCAGGTGGGTATAACCCGGCATCAGGGTGCCGTGCTCGCGCTCGGCCAGCACCGCCATGATCTCCAGGGTCTGGTAGACCTCGCCCAGCAGGCCACGGGCACGGTTACGGCACCACAGCCGAAAGTCGGTGGCCACCTGGTCGTTACGGGAACGGCCGGTGTGCAGTTTCTTGCCAAGATCGCCCACTTCATTGATCAGCCAGGACTCCACAAAGCTGTGGATGTCTTCTTCGCTACTGGCATGCAGCGGGCTGGGATCACTGGCCAGCTGACCAGCCAGTTTGCCAAGGGCGCCTTGCAGCACTTCGGCTTCGCTCTGGGTCAGTACACCCACATCGGCCAGGGCACCCGCCCAGGCCTGGGAGCCTTGGATGTCCTCGGCCCAAAATCGCCAATCGACAGGTAAAGAGGCATTGAACCGCGCAAAGGCCTCGCTGGCACCTTGCTCAAAACGACCTCCCCAGAGCGCCGCCATGTTATTTACCCTCTTTCTTCAGCGCTTTGATGCGCGCTGGCAGGCTGTACAGACGAATGAAACCGGCCGCGTCTTTCTGGTTGTACACCTCATCGGCGCCGAAAGTTGCGAAGGCTTCGGAGAACAGGCTGTTGGGCGACTCGCTGCCCAGCACGGTGGCGCGGCCTTTATAGAGCTCCACTTTCACCTTGCCGGTCAGTTCCTGGTTGAGGCTGTCAACGCCGGCAACAATGGCTTCGCGCAGCGGGGTGAACCAACGCCCGTCATAGAGCAGCTGGGCAAATTGCAGGCCCAGGAATTTCAGGTGTTGCGAGCAGACCTTGTCCAGCACCAAGTGCGACAGCGCCTGGTGGGCAGCCAGCAATACGGTACCGGCAGGGGTCTCGTAGCAACCGCGGGACTTCATGCCCACCAGACGGTTCTCAACGATGTCGACCCGGCCCACGCCGTGGGCGCTGGCGATGGTGTTGAGTTTTTCAATCAGGGCAGCGCCGGACAGCTGCTGGCCGTTCAGGGATACCGGTACGCCGGCGTCAAAATCCAGCTCCACCACTTCGGCGGTGTCCGGGGCTTCTTTGGGGTCAACGGTCCAGGCCCAGCAGTTAACGCCGGCGGTGGTCCAGGTGTCTTCCAGCTCGCCACCTTCGGTGGAAATGTGCCAGAGGTTGGCGTCGCGGCTGTAGATTTTGGTCAGGCTGGCGCTACAGGGGATGTTGCGCTCGTCCAGGTAGTTGAGCAGCTCTTCACGGCTGCGCATGGTCCACTCGCGCCAGGGGGCGATGACTTTAAGATCTGGAGCCAGGGCGGCGAAGCAGGACTCGAAACGCACCTGATCGTTGCCTTTACCGGTACAGCCGTGGGCCAGGGCGTCGGCGCCCACTTTACGGGCCACCATCACCTGGGCTTTGGCGATCACCGGGCGGGCCACGGAGGTGCCCAGCATGTAGTCGTCTTCGTAGATGGACTCGGCCTTGAGCATCGGCCAGATATATTCGTTGGCCAGCTCTTCTTTGAGGTCGACAATGTGGCACTCGGAGGCGCCAGAGGCCAGCGCCTTGGCTTCCACGCCTTCCAGTTCTTCGGCGCCCTGGCCTACGTCGGCCACGAAGGCGACCACTTCGCAGTCGTAGTTTTCTTTGAGCCACGGCACGATGGCCGAAGTGTCAAGACCGCCCGAATAGGCCAATACCACTTTGGATACAGACATCTGTATTAATCCTCTTTAAGAAGCTTCAAATAAACGGCTTTTTGCACATGCAGGCGGTTCTCGGCCTGGCGCAGCACGATAGATTGCGGGCCCTCGAGCACTTCAGTGGTCACTTCCTTGCCGCGGTAGGCGGGCAGGCAGTGCATGAAGGCCTTGGCCCCGGATTTTTTCATCATCTCGCTGTTCACCTGGTAAGGCAGGAAGGTGCGCAGCACCTCTTCCGGATCCTTGTCGTCCCCCATGGAGACCCAGGTGTCGGTGTAGATGGCATCTACCCCTTCCAAAGCAGCAAGGTCGTCGGTCACGGTAAAGCCGGTGGCTTCAACGATGTCCGCCGCCGGCTCACAGCCTTTGGGAGTGATAATCACCATCTCTACGCCCAACAGCTTGGACAGTATCATCAGCGATTGGGTGACATTATTACCGTCCCCCACATAAGCCAGCTTCACCCCTTCAAGCTTGCCGAACACCTCGTACAGGCTCAGCATGTCGGCCAGGGCCTGGCAGGGGTGGTAACGGTCAGACAGGGCGTTGATCACCGACACCGAGCCTTTGTCCGCCAGCTCATCGATGGTGGTCTGGCTGAAGGTACGGGCCACGATGCAGTCCACCCAGCACGACAGGTTCTGGGCAAAATCCCCCACCGGCTCACGCTTGCCCAGGGCGCCATGGTTCTGGTCAAGATAGACCACAAAGGCGCCCAACTGCTGGGCACCCAGCTCGAAGGTGACCCGGGTGCGCAGGGAGGGCTTTTCAAAAATCATCGCCACCGACTTGCCGGCCAGGGCCTGGGCGTAGTCGGCCGGCTTGGCCTTGACGGTCGCCGCCTTTTGTAAAAGCGCCTTCAGTTCGCCTTCGGTCCAGTCAAAGTCTGTCAATAAGTGTTTCATGTCGTCCTCAGGGTGCTATTTGGGTGCCAAGGGCGGCGTTGCTGATGGACTGGGGGTCGCGCCAGGAGGCAAGGCGTACCGCCCGGCCCAGTTTCCCGGCGGCAAACAGCGCCGCGTCCACCTTTACCACCATGCCGCCGTTGATCACCCCGTCGGCCTTGAGGGCAGCAATATCAGCCGCCGTCAGCGACGGGAGCAGCTGTTTGTTGCCATCAAGCACGCCGGGTACGTCACTGAGCAGCACCAACTCGGCATCCAGAAGTTCGGCCACCTTGGCCGCCGCTTCATCAGCATTGATATTCAAAAGATCCCCGCCTTTGCTGGCAGCAATGGAGCTCACCACCGGGATGAACCCGCCTTGCAGCAACAACGACAGCAGGGTGTCGGAACCTTCGGTGAGTACGCCCACGGCGCCCCACTCTTCCCCGGCCGGCTCGGCAAAGGCGATGCCGTCGGCCAGGGACAGGCCCACCGGTTCACCGCCTAAGGCGCGCATCTTGGCGGCCAGGGTTTTGTTGATTTCACCGGCCAGGGTGCCCACCACCAGTGGCAGGCTGGCGGCATCGGTAATGCGCTTGCCGTTGAACTTACGAGGCTCGATACCGGCTTGCTTAAGCACTTGGTCAACCCGGTCACCACCGCCGTGCACCAGCACCACCGGGCGGTCTTTGACGGCCACCAGGGCACTGAGCAGGCTTTCCAGGGCTTGGCCGGCGTCCAGTACGGCGCCGCCGATTTTCACTACCAGCGGCTTCATAAGGCCTCCCAACCGTAGCCCGGCAGCGGCCGGAGCTTGAATCCAAAGTGCGTATTTATGCACTCAACTGCCTGGCTTGCCGCGCCCTTGAGCAGGTTGTCGATGGCAGACGACAGCACCACCAGGTTGCGGGTCTCGTCTACCGCCCAGCCGATTTGTGCATAAGGGGTATAGGCCACGTTCTTGATGGCTGGGGATTTTTCCCGAAGATTGCCGGTCAGCTGTACCGACGGATGCTCGCCGTAGCAGTCGTTGTAGAGCGCATCCAGCTGGCCCTGGGTGGTACCGGCCTTCACCGGCACCGTGATGGTCGCCAGGATGCCGCGGTCAAAGGCGCCCAGGTGCGGGGTAAAGATAAGGTCGCAGCCCAGGTGCTGGGCAATTTCCGGCTGGTGGCGATGGCCAAGCACCCCATAGGCGCTCAAGCTCACCTCGCAAAACTGGGTGTGGGGCTTATTGGATTTACCGGCACCGGATACACCGCTGACCGCATTGATAATGGGCAGGCCATCAATCAGGCCCGCTTTCATCAGCGGCTTGAGGGCCAGCAGGCTGGCGGTGGGGTAACAGCCAGGGGCGGCAATCAGGCGGCTTTTTTTGATGGCATCATCGTTCCAGCCCACCAGGCCGTAAACGGCGCCGGCCAGCAGATCCTTTGAGGGGTGCTCGAAGCCGTACCATTTGGGATAAGCTGAGGCGTCCAGACGAAAGCCGCCGGACAGATCCACGATCAGCGCGTCGCTGTGCCTGACCAAATCCGGCACCAGTTCGGCAGAAGCTTCATGGGGGGTGGCCAGCAGGATCACCTGGGCGTCTTTGGCGGCAGCCAGGATGGCCTCGAGGTTGCCGTCTTCAATCACGCCCTTGATGCCCAAAGGCAGCGGCTCACCGGCATTTTTGGAGCCGGCGGAGGCAAAGACATGGCCGAGTTTCAGCTGGGGATGGGAGGTAACCAGTTTGCACAGTTCCTGGCCTGTGTAACCGGCGCCACCAATAATAAGGGTTTTCAACATGGCAACAGCTCTCAAGAATCAATGACACCAAGTCTAGATGAGCAGTAGTGAAGCCTGATGCAACGCGCCTGCTCCCGGGCAGGCTTTAAAAAAGCGGTCCCGGATTCAATGGAATACGCAGTTGTATCGTCGCATCGGTTGAAACATTTTTATCCCTGGATGGTGGATTTTAATTCAATGCTCGATAGACTACCCAAACCTAAATTTTAATGCAACACCACCGGGAATTTATTCATGCAGAAATTACCCTCTCTGGCGCAGATGTTTAACCGGTTGCTGACCCTGCCTTCGGTGTCTGCCACCGATCCGGCGCTGGATACCGGCAACAAGGCGGTGATCGAGCAATTGGCCCAGTGGTGCGAGACTCTGGGCTTTAAGGTGACCTTGCAGCCGGTGGGCCACAACAAGTTAAACCTGTGGGCCGAGCTGGGCAGTGGCCCTGGCGGCCTGCTGCTGGCAGGCCATGCCGACACCGTGCCCTTCGACGAGGGCCGGTGGAATAAAAATCCACTGGCGATGACCGAAGCCGACGGCAAATGGTTTGGCCTGGGCGCCACCGACATGAAGGGCTTTTTCGCCTTGGTATTGGCGGCCCTGGAGGGCATGGACTTGAGCCAACTCAAGGCGCCGCTGCGCATCGCCGCCACCGCCGATGAAGAAACCTCCATGGAAGGGGCCCGCCGCTTGGCCGAGGCCGCGCCGTTCAGCCCGGCCCTGACCCTGGTGGGGGAGCCAACCGAGCTCAAACCCATCGGCCGCCACAAGGGCCATATCAGCGCCGGTATCCGCATTACCGGCAAGAGTGGCCATTCATCAGACCCCGGCGCCGGCCTTAACGCCATGGAGCTGATGCACGGCGTGCTGGGCGATTTGATTGTGCTCAAACAGGAGCTGGCCGAGCGCTACTGCGACCATCACTTCGCGGTGCCCTACCCGACCCTGAACCTCGGCCACATCCACGGCGGCGACAACGCCAACCGCATCTGCGGCTGCTGCGAGCTGCATATCGACATGCGCCCGCTGCCGGGCATGAGCATTCCCGAATTAGAAGGGCTTTTAAAAGAAAAGCTGTCAAATGTAGAAAAAGCACATCCCGGCGCCTTGCAGTGGCAGCACCTGCACGAACCTTGCCCGGCCTTTGTCAGCCCGGATGGGCCCTGGAAAGACGAAGTCAGCCGGTTGCTGGGCCAACCGGTGGAAACCGCCAACTACGCCACCGAAGCCCCCTTCTTTGCCAGCCTGGGCAGCGAGGTGCTGGTGCTGGGCCCAGGCTCCATCCGCCAGGCCCATCAACCCGACGAGTTTATGGCCATGGATCAGATAGGCCCGGCCATGGAACTGGTGCAAGGCATGGTCAAGCGGCTGTGTCTCACGTAACATCGGGGAAGCGTTGTCATTTAACAACAGGTTTACATCATGGAATGGTTAACCGATCCCAGCGCCTGGGCCGCCTTGGCGACCCTGACCCTGCTTGAGATCGTCCTTGGCATCGACAACATCATTTTTATCTCGGTGCTGGTAGGCAGGCTGCCCGAGCAGCAACGGCAAAAAGGGCGCCTGCTTGGCCTGGGATTGGCCATGCTGACCCGCATCTTGTTGCTGCTGAGCCTGTCTTGGGTGATGGGGCTGACCAGCCCCTGGTTTCAGATTGGCGATTTCGCGGTGACCGGCCGCGACAGCATCCTTATTCTCGGCGGACTCTTCCTTATCTGGAAAAGCACCCATGAGATCCACAACAGCCTGGAGGGCGAGCAAGAGAGCCACGAAGCCCCCAAGTCTGCCGCCTTTGCCGCCACCCTGGTGCAAATTGCCATTATCGATATCGTCTTTTCCCTGGACTCGGTGATCACCGCCGTCGGCCTTGCCAACCATATTGAGGTGATGATCATCGCTATCGTGCTGTCGGTGGTGGTGATGATGCTGGCCGCCAAGGCCATTGGCGATTTTGTCGACCGCCACCCCACCATCAAGATGCTGGCCCTGTCGTTTTTGATTCTGGTGGGCTTTACCCTCACCGGCGAAGGCTTTGGCCTGGACATCCCCAAAGGCTACGTGTACTTCGCCATGGCCTTCTCGTTGGGAGTGGAAGTGCTTAATATCCGCGCCCGCAAAGGCCGCAGCAAAGCGGTGCAACTTAGAAAACGCCAACCCGGTGATGGCGCATGAGCCTGGCATTGGTGCTGCCGGGGCGCGGCGGCGAGGGTCTGGCCAAGCGGCTAAAGGCGCTGGATGAGCAGCTGGATATTCAGCTCTGGCCCGATTGCCCCGCTCCCCAGACCGTGGCGTTTGCCGTTACCTGGCAGCCTCCCGCCGGTGCCTTGGCGCAGTTTCCCAATCTCAAGGTGGTGCAAAGCCTGGGCGCCGGGGTCGATGGCCTGGCCGCCGAGCTGCCCTCAGGGGTGACGCTGTGTCGCACCATCAGCCCCAACCTCAAAACCGATATGCGCGATTACGTGCTGCTGGCCATCCTCGCCGAGCAGCGCCAGTGGCAGGCCACGGCCAATGACCAAACCAACCAACATTGGCAGCAGCGCCATTATCGCCGGGGCGGCTGCGTCGGGGTGATGGGCCTTGGCGAGTTGGGCGGCTATGTGGCCGGCCAGCTTGCCGGCCTTGGTTTTAGCGTCAAAGGCTGGAGCCGCAGCCCCCGGCAACTGCCGGGCATCGACTGTTTTAGCGGTGAGGCGGCCCTTGGCGAGTTTCTGGCCGGGCTCGACTATCTGGTGTGCCTGCTGCCGCTGACGCCCCAAACCCAGGGGCTGATGAACAGCGCCTTTTTTGCCCGGCTCAATAGCGCCCCTTACCTTATCCATGTTGGGCGCGGCGCCCAGCTTGACGAGCAGGCCCTGCTGGCAGCCCTTGACGGCGGCCAACTGCGCGGCGCCTGCCTTGATGTGTTTATCCAAGAACCCCTACCCCGCCAGCACCCGTTTTGGCGGCATCCAACCATAACAGTCACTCCCCACAACGCCAGCATCACAAGCGGTAACGATTTGGCCAGGGTGGTCTATCAAAACTATCTTGCAATGCGCCAAGGCACGGCGCTTAACCATGTCGTGAATACGACCCTCGGTTATTGAAGGAGGATTCTCATGGCTGACCAATACGGCGCCCTGAAACGACAAGTTCACATGCTCGGCGACATGCTGGGCCAGACCATCGCCCACGATCAGGGCGAGGCTTATCTCGATCGCATCGAGGCCATTCGCCAGCTGGCCAAGGCCGCCCGCTTTGGCGACCGCGCCCGGCGCGACGAGCTGCTGGAAACCCTCACCAGCCTGCCCGACGACGAGTTGGTGCCGGTGGCCCGGGCCTTTAACCAGTTTTTGAACCTGGCCAACATCGCCGAGCAGCATTTTAGCGTCACCAATAACATGGACAGCGTCGGCCGCCGCCTCGACGAGCTGCTGGCCGGCCTTAATGCCGAGCAAAAAGCCAAGCTGCCCCAGGTGCTCAAGGAGATGGACATCGAGCTGGTGCTCACTGCCCACCCCACCGAGGTGACCCGCCGCACCCTTATCGTCAAATACGACGAGATTGCCGACTGCCTCAAGGCCCTTGAAAACCCCAACATCGGCACCAGCGAGCAGCAAAAGTGGCAAGACCGGCTGCGCCAGCTCATTGCCCAGGCCTGGCACACCAATGAAATTCGCTCCGCCCGCCCCACCCCGGTGGACGAAGCCAAATGGGGCTTTGCCACGGTAGAAAACGCCCTGTGGGACGCGGTGCCGGACTTTATCCGCCAGTGCAACGCCAAGCTGGGCCAGTTCGAGCTGGAACTGCCCTGGGAGAAAAGCCCGGTGCGCTTTGCCTCCTGGATGGGCGGCGACCGCGACGGCAACCCCAATGTGACCGCCAAAATCACCGAGCGGGTGCTGTTGCTGGCTCGCTGGACGGCGGCCGATTTGTTCCTGCGCGACATCAGCCCGCTTATCTCCGAGCTGTCCATGCATCAGGCCAATAGCGAAGTCATGGCCATGGGCGACAACAGCAAGGAGCCCTACCGGGTGGCCCTTCGCAAGGTGCGCCGCCAGCTGCGCAACACCATCGATTACATCGAGGCGACCCTGCGCGGTGAGCAGGCCGACAGCGACGACATCCTCTGGCAGGACGAGGACTTCCTCAAGCCGCTGCTGGCGGTGCACAAGAGCCTCTACGAGTGCAAGATGGAGCAAATCGCCGACGGCCCGCTGCTGGATATGATCATCCGCGCCCGCTGTTTTGGCCTGAACCTCATTCGCCTGGATATCCGCCAAGACTCGGGCCGCCACGCCGAGGCCGTAGACGAAGTAACCCGTTACCTTGGTCTGGGCTCCTACCTCGAATGGGACGAGGCCAAGCGCCAACAGTTCTTGCTGGCCGAGCTCAACTCCAAGCGGCCCCTTATTCCCCGCAACTGGCAACCGGGCGCCGACACCCAGGAGGTGCTGGACACCTTTGCAGTGGTGGCCCGCCAGCCCAAAGAGGCCTTGGGCATTTACATCATCTCCATGGCTTCGCAACCCTCGGACGTGCTGGCGGTGGCGCTGTTCTTCAAAGAAGCCGGCATGCAGTGGGCCATGCCCATAGCGCCGCTCTTTGAAACCCTGGACGATCTCAACAACGCCGCCGATGTGATAACGGCGCTGCTGGATGTGCCCTGGTACCGCGACTACGCCAACCACCACCAGGAGGTGATGATTGGCTACTCGGATTCCGCCAAGGACGCCGGGGTGATTGCCGCCGCCTGGGCCCAGTACCGGGCTCAGGAAGCGCTGGTGAACATCGGTAAGGAGCGGGGCATCAGCCTGCGGCTCTTCCACGGCCGCGGCGGCACCGTTGGCCGCGGCGGCGGCCCGGCCCAAGGAGCCATTTTGTCGCAACCGCCAGGCTCGGTGGACGGCGGCCTGCGGGTTACCGAGCAAGGGGAGATGATCCGCTTCAAGTTTGGCCAACCGGCCATTGCCGTAAACAGCCTGATGATTTACATCACCGCCATTTTGGAAGCACGCTTGTCGCCGCCTCCCGAGCCCGAGCAGAGCTGGCGCGAGGTGATGGACACAATGGCTGACGACGCCTGCACCGCCTACCGGGCCGTGGTGCGCGGCCACAAGGACTTTGTGCCGTATTTTCGCGCCGCCACCCCCGAGCAGGAGCTGGCCAGCCTGCCCCTTGGCAGCCGCCCCTCCAAACGCCGCCCCGATGGCGGTGTGGAGTCATTGCGGGCCATTCCCTGGATCTTCTCCTGGACCCAGAACCGGCTGATGCTGCCGGCCTGGCTGGGCGCCGGCCAGGCCCTTCGCAACATGATTGAGGCCGGCCGCCAGCAAGAGCTGGAAACCCTCTACCAACGCTGGCCCTTCTTCAAGGCGCGGCTGGATATGCTGGAGATGGTGTACATGAAGACCGACTCGGAGCTGTCGGCTTATTACGATCAGCGCTTGGTGCCGGAGCACCTGTGGCCGCTGGGTAAACAGCTGCGGGCGCTGCTCCACGAGGGCATTCACACCCTGCTGACCTTGTCCAAGGAAGAGTTCCTGATGGACCAGGACCCCTGGCTGCAAGAGTCCATCAAGCTTCGCAACCCCTACACCGACCCGCTCAACATCCTGCAGGCCGAGTTGTTGCGCCGGGCCCGGGCTTCGGAGACGGCGCCAGAGCCGGTCAAACAGGCGTTGATGGTCACCATGGCCGGTATTGCCGCCGGTATGCGTAACACCGGCTAATTCGGGCCGGGCTAATGCAGCGACGCCTAACTTGGCAAAGCGGCGTCGCTGCACTAGTATCCGCTATGGCATGGATTGCAATAATTGTTAATAATCAATTCGTTATATACATGGAAAGGATTCCCATGGCTAAAACCGCCGCGTCAAAGCCGAGCCAGGACCGGCTCGCCACACCTCACCAGGCACCACCCTCGTTACTGATCACCCTGCTGCTGGGCGCCTGCCTCTTTGGCGGCTTTGGGGTATTCCTTTATTTGCTGGTGTCCTGACGGGCCAGCACCAGATCGGTCATGTCGTAGATCAACACCGCCATATGAGTCACATCGCCGGTCAGGCCGGTGATGGGAAACAGGGTGACGTTCTGGTACATGAACTCGGCGGTGCCGGTGATGGGCCGGTAGTTGTTGAACCGCAGCAGGTAGGGGCGCTGCTCCCAGGTGACAAAGGCGCGGCTTTTTAAGGTAAAGACCATGGCCGCCTTGCGCTCGAACCAGGGCCGCTCAAGCTCGGGAAAGACGTCAAACAGCACCCGGTCTTTGACCTGGCTTGGCAACATGCCGCTGTGGTTTTCCAAAAAGCCGTTCCAGCTCTGCACCTTGTAGTCGCGGTCCAGCACCATCATGCCCACATCGACATTCTGCAACAGCTCCACCAGCCAATGGATCTCGTTGAGTTCGGAAAGCGCGCTCATCAGTTACTCCAGCAGGTGGGCGATTTTGAAATTGAGGGTATGCAGGGACGACTCGGTCAGCAGGATCAACAAGTCGAAGGTGATGTTGTAATCCTCCAGGCCGTAGCTTATCTCCACCGCCAGCAGCCGCTGCCAGGATTTGGCGTGGCGCAGCAGTTCGTGCAGATCGCGGTGCAAGCCAAGCACCGTGGGGTGGCCTTGGCAAAAACGCACGTCCAGCTGCTCGGCAAGGCCGGCAAGGCAGGCGCTGGTCAGCACGTTGGCGATGTCGGTCAGCAGCTCCACTTCCACCGCCGGGGTCAGCTCGCCCTCGTATTTGAGCAGCCGGGCCAGGTCGCCCAGGTCGGCGTCGTCCAGCAGCAATAATGCCTCGCCAGACAGCCCCGGGCCGATAAAGCCCTGGCAGATGGCCGAGACTCGGTCTGACATGGCCGACTGCAGCGCCATCTGCATTTCGCTGAGCTCCAAGAGGTCAACCTTGGGGATGGGCAGCTTGACGAAGATCCCCAGCATCTGGGCCAGCATGGCACCGGCTTGGCCCATGGCCACGTTCACCACTTCCTGGTAGCCGTCGCGAAGCTCGGGAGACAGCTCCAGGGCCGGGCGCTGTTGGCGCTGCGGCTCGGCCGCCGGGGGGGCGGGCGCCGCCTCGGGCGCTTTGGCGGCGGCTTTTCGGTAAAGGCCGGTGGCCTCCAGGGCCGCCAGCAGTTTGTCTGCGGCCATGGGTTTTTTGATGAAATCCAGTGCCCCCAGGGCTTTTACCCGCCGGTGAGCCTCTTCCTGGATGTCCCCAGACACCACGATCACCGGCAGCTGGATGTTGGCGCGTTTGAGCACCTCCAGCACCTGATAGCCGTCCACGTCGGGCATGTTGAGATCCAGAAACAGCAGCTCGGGTTTGTCGGCCTTGATCAATTGCAGGCCTTCGCGCCCATCCTTGGCAAACTGGACATCGACCTCCCAGTCGGCGGGCAGGGAACGGGCCATTTGCTTGCGGGCCATCCCTGAGTCGTCGCAGATAAGAATTCGGGTTGCCATAAGGCCTTCTTGGCGGGCTTGGATAGGCCAAAGACTAGAAAGGAAGTGGCTGTTTAGCAAAGGAAGATAGTGGCCCGCCTTGAAAAAACGGCGTTTTCGCTCACTTTTGCAGCAAAGGGCCTGCCACTTAACGGAGCAAAGGTGCAACCTACCCGGCCTGGCTGGTCCTGCCTGGGGAAATTCCCTATCATGCCGCCACCTTCAAGCCCACGGACGGACCCATGCTGGCAATCCTCAAGGATATTTTTCTCGCCCCCCGCCAAAGCCTCGACAGAACCCGCTTTTTTATCGGCCTGGCCCTGCTGTTGCAGCTGGAGCTGTCCAGCACCCTGGGCCAGCGTTACCTGATAAGCGTCATCGAAAACGCGGACCGTAACGGCACTGACCCCTTCATCGGCAACAAGCTGCAAGTGCTGCTGGAATTCTTCCAGCCGACCTGGGTACTGGGCGACCTGCCGATGCTGGCCATTTGCTACCTGCTGGCGCGGGGTGTTTGTGGGCGCTTTTTGGCGCCGTTGCTGGCCTTCGGCTGTTACGTGCTGACCCGGCTGCCAAGGCGCCTGGCAGGCATGAGCTCCAACTTCGAGAACGCCTTGACCGACGGCGCCCAGCCCTACCTTTTCGCCCTGGGGCTGGTAACGCTGGCAACATGCTTCGCCCTGGTGGCGGTTGCCGCCTTCAGGCCCGGCATTGGCCGCCACCCCCTGGCGGCATTGAATCCGGCAAGAGCCGCCAGCAGCCAGATCAGTGCCAGCGCCTTTTTCTACAAGAACCTGCTGATGGCCTTGGTGGTGCTGGTGGTGGGGGCGCTGCTGTCGTGGATGGCGAGCCTCAGCCTTGCCATGCTCACGGTGGCCACCATGGCCATGGTGCTGCTGTTTGCCGCCACCGTCATCTACTGGCTGGTGCTGGTGGTCAAGCGCCTCAATAACGCCGGGCTGGCCAAGGCGCCTTTTATCGGCACTTATCTGGGGTTGTCGGCCCTTATCGGCCTTTGCCAGTGGGTGCTCAGCCTCGAGGGCGAGGCCTGGCAGTTGATGCTGGCCTGCATCCTGGCCGGCACCAGCCAGATGGTGCTGACCCTGATGACCATGACGCTGCTGGTGTTACCCGCCAAGGCAGCGCTCGAGGCGCAGCCATGAGGCCCTTGGTGCTACTGGCGTTGCTGCTGCTCGGCGGCTGCAACGACGATTTGGTGTTCTCCCCCAAGCTAGGGGACGAACAAAGCTACCAGGTAGTGACCAGCACCCTGGTCAAACCGGACGGCCACTACCCCAGCCAGCACGTGGACAGCCAGTCTCTGGTGCGTTACCGGGTCACCGAAACCGGCAAGGTGCTGCGTTTTGATATCGCCAATGACTACATGGCGCTGGACGCCAGTGGCCAAGGGCGACTGCGTAGCGACCAACCAAGCAGCGGCGACAAGGAGTGGCGCCAGTTGATGGCCGCCGGCTTTGAGCTGGCCGTGGACGCCAACAGCGGCGCGCTGGTCACCCTTAAAGGCCACGACCAGGCTTTGTGGCAAAAGGCCCTTGAGCGCGGCGGCAGCGATCTTATCCGCCAGTTGCGCCAAGGCATGGCGGTGCCGGGGTTTGTCAGCGCCATTCCCGCCACCCCGGGCGCTACCCTGGCCTTGCCGGATATCCAGGGCCACCGCGCCACCCTCACCGTGGACGAGGTAACCCCTTTGCAGCTAAGCGCTCACTTCAGCGCCGAGGCCGAGCAAGCGCGCCTTTACGGGCGCCTGCAATTTGACAGAAAAACCACCTGGCTGACCCACATGGCCCTGGTGATGGAGGCTCCCTTCGAGCGCTTTGGCATCACCGGCCAGTTGCGCACCTTGATGGTGATGGCGCCCAAGGGTAGCTCGCTCGCATCCTTGAGTTATCGCACCCATTACCAACAGCGAGACGACGAGCCCTTTGCCATTCCCACGCCTCCCGAGCAGCAAAGCCACGCCCCGGCCACCGACCACCTCTACGCCGAGGGCTACATCGACCGGCGCCATGACGACTTGCGCCTGAGCTACTTCTTGCCCGGCAACCCGGACCGCCAGGAGCTGGCGCTGGATAATATCGAGGCGCTGGACGCCAGCGGCCAGGTGATAAAAGACGCCTTGCTCGTCCAGGAGCGCTCGCGCTACCCGCTCTACGGCGATATCGCCCGCATCGACACCTCGCTTGCTCGCACCGGTTGGCAAGAAAACCCCACCACCATTGCCAGCATCAGGGCCGACGCCAAGCTCTACGCCACCACAGTGCGCGCCAAAAGCCTGACCTTGCAGCCCGGTAAAAGCCAGCAGCTAAGCCTTGGCGGCCAAACCCTCACCTTAAGCTCGCCGCCCAACGCGCCCCTTGAGCTCACCCTGAGCCACACCAACACCGCCACCAGTTGGCTGTTGGGCTTTGACGGCCTGCAAGGCACCATGAACTGGCAAAACGACACCAAGTCTCTGCCAGACTGGCTGCAACCGGTAGAGAAAGAGGCCATCGCCAGCATCGCAGGCCAGGGCGCCGAGCACCTGGTGTTTCACCTGGACAAGGCGCCGGGCCAAGTCACCTTTTATGTGCTGGAGCGAAGCCCCGAGCCGGTGCTGCGCCGCGAAGTGAGCTTTGTCAGCCCAAATCGCTACCTTGCCAACCCCCACTACCCGCCTCCCGAAGCATTGGCCCTCTTTGAGGGCAGTGACAGCGCCCCCTTGGAACCGGCGCTGCACCTGGATAAAGGCCAGGGGCTGCTGCTGACCCTGCCCACCGCCTGGCAGCCCTTGTGCAAGCTAAGCCTCGACAAGGGCTTTAGCGAGAACGGCCACCCCGTGACTTGGCAGCCGGCGGCCGTGCCTGAGGCGGGTTATCTTGGCTTTGCCGCGCCGGGGCAACAAATGGTGCTGGCCACCGACGATGGCAAACGCCGCTACTTTTACGGCCAGTCGGTTACCACCCGCCTTGACTGCACCGGCACCCCTGGCTGGCAGCCCCTTGCCTTTAGCGCCGATCCCGCCAGCCCCTGGCTGGTCAAAGTCGAAGGACTGGATGGTAATGCCACGGTAGAAGCCACCCTGGCCCGCTTGCAGCTGCTGGATGACGAAGGTCGGCCACTGGCCCTGCTTGATGGCCACAGCGGCATGCCCGCCAAACCTGGCGATACCCTGGCCAGCATCGGTGTTGACGGTTACCTGAGGGTGGCCGGCCTGCCAGTCAAGGCCCGGCAGTTGGTGGTGGCACCCGCCCCCTACCAGCGCCAGTGGACCACCGATTTCCCGCCCCTGCCATGAGGACAGCCACCATGCGTTTTATCTTGATGTTGCTGCTGCCACTGGCGCTGAAGGTGAGTGCCGCCCAGGTGTGGCTGGACGATCACTGGAACCGCACCGACCCCAGCCAGGCCAGCTTTTATCTGGCCGAGCCGCTGGCCGAAAAAGACGGCCGCTGGTTTGGCACCATCTATTACAAAAGCAGCGGCCAGCAGCGCTTTGTCGGCAGTTTTGACCGCCAGGACATCAACAGCGCCGTGGCCGTCGGCCCCTACCGGTATTTTCATGAAAACGGCCAGCTTGAGGCGGTGGGCCAGCGCGACAGCCAGGGCTATATCAACGGAGTAGTCAGTTACTACAACAGCGACGGTAAGCTCAGCCGTGAGCAGCACTATGTCAAAGACCGCCAAGTGGGCGAAGAAAAGCAATATGGCGAAGGCGGCCAGCTGGTCGCTCTTCGCCACTACAACTCGCGCGGCCAGCTCGATGGCCGCCAGGCCTACTTTTGGAGCAGCGGTAAGCTGCGCAGCGAAACCTTCTATAAAAGTGGCAAGCGTGACGGCACCGACAAAGACTGGCGCGAAGACGGCAGCTTAAGCCACGAAACGGCGTACTTGGCCGGCCGCCAGCACGGCGAGTCCCGAAGTTTTGACAAACGCGGCACCCTGGTACGCGTCGAGCACTACCAAAGCGGCAAACGCACAGGTGAGCAAAAGCGCTTTTATAGCTCGGGGGTGCTCAGCGAGTTGTCGGTCTACGACAGCCAAGGACGCCTTAGCCAAACCCGCCGCTTTACCGAAGCCAGCACCCTGAGCTACCACAAAACCCTGGCCTACCAGGGCAAAAACCGCCTGGAAACCGAGCAGTACTATAAAAACGGCAAGCTTGAGCGGCGCCGCCAGAGCGATAACGCCCGGCGCTGGATACTGGTGGAAACCTTTGCAGGTGGCGACCAACCTATCACCCGCCAAGAAACCCTGGCCGGGCGCCGCCAGGGGCTGATGCTTGAGCAATACACAGACTTCCAAGGCCGCCGCCACATCACCCGCAGCCACTACCAGAACGGCGAGCGCCATGGCCCCTACAGCGAAAGCCGCGAGGGCACCGTGCTGGCAGAAGGCCAATACCAGCAAGGCAACAAGGTGGGCACCTGGCACTATCACCAACAAACCCTTAAAACCGAGCATTACAACCAGGCCGGCGAGCTCGACGGCGAGGTGCGCGAACAAACCCCGGCAGGCCAGCTGTTGCTGCTCGCCCATTACCGGCGCGGCCAGGAGCACGGCCAGTGGCTGCAATACGATGAAGATAGCCGCTTGCTGGGCAAGGGCATGATGGAAAAGGGCCTTCGCACTGGCGAGTGGGTCTTCCAGGCCCCTTATGAAGAGGCCCCCCGGCTCTGGCAGGGCCGCTACCAGGCCGGCAAGCAAGTGGGCAAGTGGCAGGCCAAAGATGAGGCCGGTTACCTGCTGGGCACAGCCCAGTACGACCAGCAAGGCCGCCCCCAGGGCACCTTTTACCGCTTTGCCGCCAATGGCCTGCTGGAAGAAGTAAGCCGCTACCAGGATGGGGAGCTTGACGGCGAGCAGCGCCGTTACAGCGGCGGCGTGCTCTACAGCACCGAGCATTACCGCCAGGGAGTGCCGGTGGATGAGGGTGCCAAACCCTGCCCAGCAGGCGACACCGACTGCCTGCTTTTTGGCAACTAAACGGGGTTAGTCGGCCGCCAGTACCTTTTTCAGGCAGGCCTGGGTACTGGCCACGATATGCTGGGGCTGGCAGGTCAGCAGCTGCGCCTTGACCTTGGCCAGTGGCCAGCTGATGCGCCCTTCGCGGCGAAGCTCGCACTGGGCCGCCACCACGCTGCTGTAGGCCAGCATTTCATCTTTGAAACTGCTGGTCAGATCCAGGTCGTGAACCTGCTCGACCAGGTCGCGAAAGGGCCCTTCGGCGAGGCGAGGCTCGCTCTGGGTTTGGTAGAGGGTGCGGGCCATCAGCGCCCAGTTGCGGTCCTTGCGGGCCTGATCCCAGTCCTTGCTGCGGATATTCCATTTTATGCCCGCCAGCACTCCGGCCAGGGTAGATTCTGCCTCGCATTGCGGGTCTTGGCTAAGGGGAGGCGGCGTGCTGGCGCAAGCCTGAAGTAACAGCGCCAGCAGCGCTACAGCGGCAATTCTCATCGATTCTCCATCACGCTTCAAACAGCGGCGCAACTCTGCTGTGTCTGGCTGCCTTGACTGATTATGCCTTTCGCGTGTTTAAAACATTCCTTTTTTGCCTTTAATGCGGCAATCTTTTTTTCGATAGTCCAACTAGCCATCTTGCGCTGAGATTTTTCAAACTCAGTTATATGAGACCAATAATCCCTATGGTGTGCTTTATTAGGTGATTCGATAATGTCTTCAACGATGCGGAATAGACTTTGAAAAGCCTCTTTATGCCGGTAAAGGTCAACAACAGAAATTGCCTGAACCTTTGTGGTTAAAGCTGAATTGACCTTAGTGTTGTTTGAATTAAGTGCGACCTTCCACTGACCATGAGCAATCTTGTTTCTCAGAAGGCTTGGGTCATAAATATAATGGTCTATCAATGAATCGATTTTCTGACGCGTGTTAGCGACATGACCACTACTTTTACCTTGAACTTTTTGGAGAGATAGCTCTACACACTTTTTCCAAGCATCCACGATATTTTTCCTCCCTCGAGATTTTACTTGTGAAATCTCATCGAGGGTCAGTCCATCTGGTGTGTGGATTACTTTCGAGAATACAGCTTCAGCAAATGCACAGTAGACTTGAGCTAGAAGTTTGGTGTGAATTTCGGCTGTAGAATTATCGCCGCTAGAATAAGCAGCATTGATGGTTTTGTTAATGTGCTTCCATGCCTGCTCCAAAGCTCTAACGTTCTCTGTTTGGGCAGCAAAGACATCAAGTCTATCTTGTTCTAACATTTGTCCAATCCAAGGTAGGTAAAAAACACTCGCTGAAAATGCTCTTTACCTACCCGGAATCGAACCGGGATCCCACTCAGAGAGTGGTGCCTTTCCAAATTAGACGACAGGTCCACTTGCATTTTCAATTGCTCCGCCAGATGTGTCAACTCATGACTGAGGAAAAACACTAAGCATCACTCTGGCTATTTATTCCGGCTGGCGCGCCAGGCGCCAAAGGCGCCGGGCTCTTGCCAAAAAGAGGCCACTTAGCACCCCATAGAGCAGGCAGAGTATGGCCACCACAGCCGGCTCGGCCAACAACTGGCTGTGCAGCGCGCTCAGTACCCCCACCAGGTACTTGGTTAAGAAGATGCCGAGGATCAGCAGCAATGGCAACCAACTGCCTTCCACATGAAACTGGCCGCTGTGGGCGTGATAGCGCGCCTTGACCAGCGTGAACAGCTCGCCCGCCACCAGCGCCGTTACCGCCAGGCCCGCCAGCCACAGCCCCAAGTGCAGCGCCGTAGCGCCAAAACTGCTGATAAGGCCAAGGGCCGAGAGCACCACCATGACCATGGGCAGTATCAGGGCCCGGGTGCAAGAAAGCTGGCGGGGGCGGCTTTGGGCCACGCCAAGATACAGCAAGCCCAACAGCAATCCGTAGACCCACAGCGGGGTGTGTTTGAGTATTTCAAGTACCATGACAGGCTCCTTTTGGGTAGGTTGCCTGGCAAGGTTATCGGCCCGCTAGCAGCGCAACAATGTGCCAGAAGTCACGGCTTGGCGGGCCTTGGGAGCATTACCTGGCCAGCAGGAACTCCAGGGCGCCGCACACGGCGGCCACCTGGGCGGCGTTGCAGATGGCCGGGGTCGCCTTGGGGCTGTCCGGGTACACCTCGGTGGTGCAGGTGTAGGGGGCGGTGGTTACGCTGGCGCACAGGCCCAGCTTTTTCAGCGGGTATTCAATCACCCCGGGCGCCACCACTTTGGAGCCGATGATGGTGCCGTCCGGGTCGGCCGGGGCAATGTGGGTTACTTTGGCTACCGCTTCGACAATGGCCTGCTGAAAGGCCGGCTGCGGGGACTCGCTGTTGTCCACCACGTAAAAACCATCGGGGATGGTGCCGGGCTCAAAGACCTTGCCGTCGCGGGCCGCCAGGGCCGGGCGGAACTCGGACTCGTCGCTGTCGGTGGTTTCGTGCAGGTCGATATGGCAGACAAATGCGGCCCCGATATCGGCAACCAGTTTTTGCAGAGCAGCCGCTTCTTCCGACGGGCTGTCAGCAATAAAAGACCGGTTAGGGTCCAGCGCCAGCGGGTTCCAGCGGTTGATCACCTCATACCCCCAAGGGCTGATGCAGGGGCAGATCAGCAAATTGAAATGCTGGCCGTAGTGGCTGGCCTTTTCTCTGGCAAAGGCAATGGCCCCCTGCACCCCGGAGGTTTCGTAGCCGTGCATGCCACCGGTGACCAGCACATAGGGTTTACCCGGCTGCCAGTTGGGGGACTTGAGCGCCAGCAGCGGGTAGCGCTCGGGGTCGTAACTCAGGGCGCCGTATTGCACCAACTCCAAGGCTCCGGCCAAGGCCTGAACCTGACTGACGACTTCGTCCTGGTAGCTGCGCTGCAGATGGCGCTCGGCCAGCCACTGGGCCTTTTCCTGCTCGCCCCAGGGCTTACCTGGGGTACCGATGTGATAGGTCATCTCTGTTGCCTTTGCTGCTGACGAAAAGACCACAGGGTAGCAAAGTTATGCCGCCAGCAGCAGGGGCCACGCCCTTAGCCAAGGCGCCCCTCTATCGCCAACACCTGCCCCGCCTTGCCGCGAATAACAAAGCAATCCTGGCCAAGGGCTTCGGCCGGCTGGCCGCCCACCAGCAACTGCTGCCAGCGCTGGCCTTTGGGCAAGCGAAGGGTCAGGGTCAGCACCTCTGGCAGCTTTTGGGGCAGCGTGACCGTGCCACTCAGCCGCCCCTCAGCCAGATGCAGTTGCAGGCGATAACCCACCTTGCCCCAGGGGGTTGGAATGGCTTCACAGGCAACGGTTTTGCCGCTTTGCCACCAGGCATGGGGTACTGCCTTTGCCAGGTGCAATTGGGGGCCGTCGTCAAACACCAGCGCCCAGCGCAGCAGCAATGGGATGGTGAGCTGGGCCGGCATGCAAAACAGCGGCATGCCGCCGGTGATGTCGCTCACCTCGCCGGCAGTCCAGCTGCCGGGGGTGTGGGCGTGGTAGCGATGGGCGTACATAAACAGCAGGTACTCATCAACCCGCCCCAGGCGCAGCAGCTGCAAGGCATAGCCGTAGGAGATAAAGCCCAGCAGGTTGCGCTCTTTGTCGTTCGGCGCCGTGATATTGGCCACAACACCGATGCTGGTGGCGCCATAGGCGCGCATGCAATCGATCACCAGGTTGGCCAGATCCGCCGGTAACACGTCGGCGTGCAGCAGCTCGGCATAGACCCGGTGCGGCCAGCCTTGCTCGCTGGGTTGCTGCTGGGCAAGGGCCTGGCGGAAGGTGAGCGCTACCCCAGGTAGCGGGCCGATATAGGGCGGGCTCATGTCGTGGCGGATATTGGCCCTGATACTGGTTTCAAGGCGGGCCTTTAAGGTGGCGGCCCGCTGGCGCCAGCGCGCTGCCAGTGCCGGCTCGCCCCCCAGCTGTGGCCAGATGGCGGCGATATCCACCAGGCCACGGACGGTCATGGCGCTGTTGGCGTAATAGGGCTTCCACCAAATGGACGGGTCTTCAAACAGGCAGGCATCCGACTCGTTCCAGCCATGGATAAGGCCATAGCCCGGCGCCGTTTTAGGTAATGCCAGGGCGGCGTCGTGCAGCTCAAGCAGCAATGCGGCGGTGGCCGCAATCTTGCCTCGGTGCTTTTGCAGCAGGGCTTTGTCGCCGGTGAGCTGAAAATAACGGGCCAGCAGCGACAGGGTCAGGCCGAACTGGCCGGTCTCGGGGCCGCGCATGTTGATCATGCCGTCCTCATAGACAAAGTCGCTGAAGTATTGGTCCAGCACCGCACTGGCTTGCGCAAAGCGGCCCCATTCGAGGTTGGCATAGAGCGAGCTGGTGAAGGTGTCTTGGAAGCCGTCGTACTCGGGGCCGTAGTAGTCGCGGTCAACGGCGCCGTATTTGGGGTAGGTGCCACCGGGGCGCACTACCAGTTCGCGGGCAAAGGCAAAGCGGGCCATGTCGCTCCAGCTGGGGTCCGGCAGTTGGCAGGGTGCCATGTCGGCCAATTGCTGCTGCCAGTAGCCGGCAAAACGCAGCAGTGCCCGGTAGAAATCGGCGGCCGGCGGCGGCTCGCGGCGCGGCGGATAGGCGGGGTAGCTATGGGCGTAATGCACCTCCAGTACCTTGCCTTTTTCCATCAGCGCCGAGCGGTGCCAGGTTTGGGCAATAAAGGTGTCGGTGGCGTCCACATCGGCAAACACCAACAGCTCGTAGTAGCGGCCGTCCCCCAAGGGGACCACCTTATGTACCGCCGGCATCCAGCCCCCTACCAGCCCTTCAAAGCGCTTGGCGGCCAGTTCATCCGAGCCTGCGCCTTTAAGCACTTGGCGCGGGTGATAAGTACGGGTGCGTCCATTGGGGTAGACCATCATGGTGTCGTTACACTGGCGGGTGCCCACAAAGCTGTTCCAGGGCAGGCGTCCGCCGTAATCGGCCGGGTTGAGCTTGGAGGCGAGCGGCGGCGCGACAGTGCGCACGGCGGTTTCATCAGGCTCGCCGTTGGCCAGCAGGGCATCGGCCAGCAGGTCGGCGTCGCTGAGGGCAACTTTGGAAAGCGCCATGCCAAGGTAAGGCGGGGTATCGCCGGCAAAGGTGGCCTCCAGCCTTTTGGTCAGCACTAGCGCCTGCTGGCCTTGGCTAAAGACCAGGGCGCCATCCTGGCGCTGCCAGTCTTCATAGACGGCCCAGCGCTTGCCTTGCTCGTCAAAATGGCAAACCAGGCTGTACCCGCTTAAATCGACATCCGCCAGGGGCGCCGTTTTCACCGCCGCCCACAGTGGCGCTGGGGTGGCCTTGGCATCCATCACCGCCAACGCGGCGGTTGCGGCCGCCATGGATTGCAAAAAGTGTCGTCTGTCCATCCCACCCTCTTGGTGTCGTAAAGCCCAGGCATTTACGTATACCGTATAATATATTTATTTTTATAACAGCCATGAGAGCATGATCTGGGCCACAGTTCGGGCGCCTAAACCGGGAAGGATCAAAAAGATAGCGACAAAAAAGGCCGCGCGAGGCGGCCTTTGGGTCAGAGGTTGGGGGCGCTGATAAGGCCGCGCCCCAAGGTGCGGTCAAAGAAGTGGCTGATGGTTTTATACATGTGGATGCGGGTTTCCCGGCCATAGAGGGAATGCTTGGCGCCAGGATAGGCCATCAGTTCAAAGAGTTTGCCCTGCTGCTGCAACTGGTTGGCCAGCTTGGTGGTGTTGCTGAACAGCACGTTGTCGTCGGCCATGCCGTGGTAGATAAGCAGCTCCCCAGCAAGACCTTGGGTGTAGGGAAATACCGCCGAGCGCTCGTAGCCAGCGCCATTGGCCTGGGGGGTATTGAGGTAACGCTCGGTATAGTGGCTGTCGTAGAGGTACCAGTCGGTTACCGGCGCCCCGGACACCCCGGCGGCAAAGGTATGGCCTGAGCGGAACATCGCCATTAAGGTCATGAATCCGCCGTAGCTGTGGCCATAGATGCCCACCCGGCTGCCATCAACAAAATCTTGGGCTTTGAGCCACTGGGCGCCTTGTACTTGGTCAGCAAGCTCGGCCACCGCCAGTTGCTGGTAAATGGCATCTTCAAAGGCCTTGCCACGGTTGAAGCTGCCGCGGTTATCCAATTGGAACACCACATAACCGCGCTGCACCATGTATTGGGTCCAGAGGTTGGCCTCGCTCCAGGCGTTGACCACCAGCTGCGCATGGGGGCCGCCATAAACCCGCACTATGGCCGGATAGCCCTTTGGCGGCATCGGCGTGGACGGCTTGAACACCTGATAATGGAGAGTTTGGCCGTCTTCGGCCGCCAAGGTGCCGTATTGCGGCGCCGTCCACTGGCCCAGATAAGGGCTCAAGGGGTGACGCTCATCGAGGCGGTTTTCCACCAGGTACGCCAGGCGCTGCCCGCTGGCGTCATGAAGGGCAACCTGGGGCGGCTGGTCAAAACGCGAGTACAAGTCCAGGTAATGGCCGGCATCCGGGCTGAAGGTGACCTCATGCCAGCCGGCCTCTTTGGAGACAAGCTCGGGGCTGGCGCTGCTGCCATCGAGGCGAGCGCGATAAAGCTGGCGCTCTTTGGGGTCGCTAAGCCAGCCGCTGAAGTACACCCAGCCACTGGCTTCGTCCACCACCTTCACGGCATCGAGCTGCCATTGCCCTTGAGTGAGCGGGGCCAGCTCGCCGTCTTTTAGGTGATAAAGGTGCTTAAAGCCGCTGCGCTCAGACGCCCACAGCAGGCTGTTGTCGGCTTTTAGAAAGCGCAGATCGTCGTGAAGGTTCACCCAGGTGTCGGCGCTCTCGGCCAGCAGCAACCGGGTGTGGCCGGTGGCAAGGTCAACACCGCGTAACTCAAGACGCTGCTGGTTGCGGTTTTGCCACTGGTAGGTCAGCAGGTTGGGGTCCTGGCTCCAATCGACCCGGGCTATGTAGATGTCCTCATCACTGCCAAGGTCAAGCCAGGTCACGCTGCCGCTCTCTACGCTGAGCACGCCCAGCTTCACCCTGACATTGGCATCGCCCGCCGCCGGGTAGCGCTGCTGGATAAGCTCGATACGCTCGGCGTAAATCTCGTTACGGGTCACCTCGGGCACCGGGCTTTCGTCCACCTGCAAGAAGGCGATTTGGCGGCTGTCTGGTGACCACCAATAACCGCTCAGCCGCGCCATCTCCTCTTGGGCCACAAACTCGGCCATACCATTTTTGATGGGGCCGGCGCCGTCTTGGGTCAGGGGCCGCACCTGGCCGCTGGCAAGGTCCAGCACCCAGAGGTTCTGGTCGCGCACAAAGGCCACCTGGGTGTCGTCGGGGCTGAACTTGGCGTCGAGATCAAAAGCCGCAGAATCGGTGAGCTGGCGCGCCTGCCCCCCTAACGGGTAGTAGTAAAGGTTGCCAGCCAGGGGGAACAGCAACGCCTTGCCGTCGTGGGACCAGTGGTATTCGACAATGCCCGAGGCAAAGAGGCGCTGGCGCTCACGGCGGGCTTTTTCCTCGTCGCTGAGGGATTCGTCCCCTTGGTGCAGTTGGTCGGCATCCACCAGCAGCCGCAATGTGCCGCTGGCGATGTCATAGGCCCATAAGTCCAGCCGACTGGGGTCGTTGTCGCGGCCTTGTAAGAAGGTCACCAGGCGCCCGTCGGGAGAAAAAGCCGGCGCCCGCAAGGCAGCACCGGAAAGCCCCGGCGCCGAGAAGATACGCTCGAGAGTCAGTGCGTTGCTCATGGCCGCTCCTTACAGATGGTGGCGGACCAACGCCATGCCGGCCACGGCCAACAAGATGGTCAGGCTCAGATTGAGGAAGATGTTGAGGCCGGCTTTTAAAAAGTCGCCCTGCTCCAGCAGCAGCACGTTGTCCATGGCGAAGGTGGAAAAGGTGGTCAAAGCCCCCAGAAAACCGATGCCGATGAGGTTACGCCAGGGGTAGTTTTCCATTTGGCCACTAAGAATAAGACCCATCAGGATGCCCATCAGCAGGGAGCCCAGCAGGTTTACCGCCAGGGTTCCGTAGGGAAAGCCGCGGCCCAGCAGCCAAACCGCAAACTCGCTGATGCCAAAACGCAACATGGCGCCCACAGCGCCGCCCAGGGCAACAAACAACAATGCCTGCATGATGTACAACTCATCAGAAAAGAAAGAATAACCAGAGCCTACCGATGCCGGCTTTGAGATACCAGCCTCAAGGCCCGGCAAGAGGGGGCAAATTCCCAACAAACTCCGTTCCCAACACGGCAACCTCACTGGCGGCCAAGCTTGCCAATGCCTATAAGTGATAGTGACTTACAGACAATCTAACCGCCGGGCAGCCGCCGGTTACGGCAGGTAGCAGGAATAACCATGATCAGGAACGATCTTTTTGAGTTTGCCAGGGAAAAGACCGGAGACAAGGACACCAGCCCCCAACAAGACTCGGCTCCCTGGCGTATTCTCTCGGTTGAGGATGACCCGGGCTTTCAGGCCTCCATCCTTTATTCCCTATCAAACCTCCACTACCTTGGCCGCCGGGTAGAGGTGTTGACCGCCAACTCCATTCCTACCGCCATCGACGCCATCAACTGCCACAGCGATATCGCCCTTATTCTGCTGGACGTGGTGATGGAGGTAGACGACGCCGGGCTGCGGCTGGTGGAGACCATTCGTAACGTGATTGGTAACCAGTCAGTGCGCATCGTGCTGTTGACCGGCCAGCCCGGCGTGGCGCCGCGCAATGACGTTATCGACAACTACGACATCAACGAATACTGGGATAAATCCGAACTCAAAGGCCGGCTACCGTCCATTGTCACCACCAACCTACGCTCTTGGCAGACCCTTATCGAGTTGGAACAGGCCCGCAACGGCCTGCAGATGATTGCCGATGCCTCCCGCGCCATGATCAACCGGCAAAACACCGAGCAGTTTGCCCTGTCGATACTGGAACAGGTATCCGAGATCATCGGCTTATCAGCCACCGCAGACGGTATCGTCGCCCTGCTCTACGATGACGGGGTGCCACAAAAGGTAATTTGCGCCAGCGGCGCCTTTAACGGCATGACGGTGGCAGAGCTGGGGGACGAGGCAACAGCCCTGGCGCCGCTGACGGACGACATTCGCAGCGCCATTAAAAATGCCCTTAAAAACCAGGCCAATACCATCAACGAGCATTGCTCGGTGTTTTACTTCAAGTCGCAGGTGAACCGCGAATTTAGCCCCGAGCTAAACCAGCACTACCTGATCGTGGTGAAATCCCCCATCAAGCTCAGTACCAGCCATATCAGACTCTTGCAGGTTTTTGCCGAGAACGCCCGCATCGGCTTTACCCAGATAGCCCTGACCAATCGCCTCAATGAGCTCGCGTACCTGGACTCGTCTTTGAAGATCCACAACCGTAACTGGCTGCTGCGAGAGCTGTCTTTGCTCAACGAAGAAGAGCGCCGGGCTACTTCCCTTATCGCCATTTCCATCGACGACCACTTCTCTTGCAGCCTGACCTTCGGCCACGACCATATCGAGCGCATCATCCAGCAACTGGTGCTGCAACTGGCGGCCGGCGACCCGATATTCAGAGACATCGCCCGCATCGCCTCAGACACCCTGGCGGTGATGGTCAGCCAAGGCGCCATGCCGGGAGAAGAACAACTCAAACGGCTGGACTCCTTTGAAGTGACGGTCGACGCAGTGCTTCACTCCCTGCCACTCACCGTCACCAGCATCAGCCTTAGCGAAGTGGGAGAGCTGAGCGGCGAAGATGTGCTGAACCTAGCGCGGGTAAGCTTGACCAAAGCCCATGAAAAAGGCCTTTCCTACCTGCCTTATTGCCCGCAGATAGCGCGCCAGCAGCGGGAGCATTACGAGATATTGCAGCGCTCGTTCAGCGCCTTGGAAAACAACGAGTTCTTTTTGGTGTTCCAGCCAAAGGTCAAACTGGGCGATGGCCGGCCGTTGGGGCTGGAGGCGTTGATCCGCTGGCGAACCGCAGACGGCACCATGATCTCGCCGGAGCTGTTTATGCGCCTGGCCGAAGCCTCCGGCACCAGCCATGTTATCGATATCTTTGTTTTTGAAGAGTGCATCAAAGCCATCAAGCAGTTGCACCAACTCGGCTTCTACCTGCAATTGTCCTTCAACGCCTGCCTTAAGGATCTGGTCAATCCCCGCTATATGGAGCGGCTGACCAATGTGCTGACACAAAACCCGTTGCTGGCCCCCTTCTTGGAGCTGGAGATCACCGAATCCCAGGCCATGGCCGACTATGACGAAATCAGCCCGCTGTTGGAGGATCTGCGAAAAACTGGGCTGAAGATCGCTTTGGATGACTTTGGTACCGGGTATTCGTCCCTGGCTCATCTGGCCTGGATGCCAATCGACATCATCAAGCTGGACCGCAGTTTTGTGCAGGACCTGCTGCTTAGCGAAGTAACCCACTCGCTTGCAGACATGGTGATAAGGCTGGGGGAGAAGTTTGACTACACCATCGTCGCCGAAGGTATTGAGACGGAAGAGCAATCGAGCATGCTGTTGCAACTGGGCTGCACCCTGGGCCAGGGCTACTACTACGCCAGGCCCATGCCTTTGCCGGCTTTGCTCGATTGGCTTGCCACCCAGGCCCGTTGATGGCAAGTCGCCGTTACCACAACCGCAGTTACCTGCAGCTACTTTACCTGACGGTGCTGCTGCTGCCGTTGCTGGTAGCTGGCTTCTGGTACAAAACCAAGCTCGCAGATATTCAAAGCGACATGGAGCGGGATCACCACAATCTGCTGACCAGCGCTATCGCCCTTATTAACCGCGAACTGGGGGATATTCGCAATGCCCTGAACCTGCTGCACCTCGACCACTCCCTCAATATCGCCCTGGACAGGCAACAGGCCCCTCAACTTGGCATAGCCGCCGATGTTTTTACCCGCTTCGGGCTGTCCATCCGTAATCTCCAGCAGGTGCGATGGCTGGATGAAAGCGGCATGGAAATGGTGAGGGTCGACATCAAGAACCAAAAGACGGTGATTGCCCAACCTTGGCAGCTACAAAACAAGGCCAACCGCTATTACTTTGCCGATGCCATGAAGACCATGCCGCCGGCTTTGTACTTTTCCCCTATCGACCTCAACGTTGAACATGGCGCAGTGGAGCGTCCTTTTAAACCGACGGTAAGGGTGGCCTTTCATACCGGCATTATCGACCCCATGCCCAACGGGGTATTGATCCTCAACTACGATCTCACCAAATTATTCAAACACTTAAGCTCGCTCAAGCAGCATCAAACCCAACTCAGCATCGCCGACGACAACGGCTACTGGTTGCTATCGCCACAAAGTGACTGGCAGTGGGGGCGCGATCTCAACCACCCTCAATACAATCTAAAAACACAGACACCGGCATTGTGGCAGGAGCTGACCAAGGATAAGACGGACAATGCAATGGCCTTTAAACTTGGCAGCGTATCCAGTGAACGCAGCAGCCTGATGGCAGATGGCAGCCGCGATATTTTCCTACTGGCTATCACCCCGGCTGCACAAACCCAGGCAAACCGGCAGCGCGTACTGTGGGAGGCAGGCGTGATTGCTTTGGTGCTTTTTATCCCAGGGATTTGGCTTATCAGGCACGAGCGCAATTACCTGCACAGCCTCAAGGGGCTAAACGATCAGCTGGACCGCGACAATCAGCGCCTTTTTGAGGCACAGCAACAAGCTCAAACCCTGCTTGAGCAGCAGCAAGTCCTGCAAGATGATTTGGTCGAAGCCAGGAAGCTCTCCTCCCTCGGCATGATGGTGGCGGGTGTTGCCCATGAGCTCAACACCCCTATCGGCAGCGCCATGATGGCCATATCCAAACAACAAAGTGATTTGGACACCCTTAAGGCTCAAATTAGCGGCGGCCTCACCCGCTCTGATCTGGATAGCTTTCTTGTCAATGCCGAACAGGGACTGGCCTTGGCTGAGCAGAACTTGGCCCGTTCCGTTACCTTGGTGCAACGCTTTAAACGGCTGGCCATAGACCGCAGTAACGAAGACGTTGTTGCTTTTAAACTGCTGCAAGTAGCAAACGACCTTACCGACGCCATAAAGATACGAGCGGCCAAACAGCATGTTGCGATAGTGCTGGATATACCGCCAGAGATTGAAATGCGTTCGCAGCCCGGCACCCTGTCCCAGGTGCTACAGAACCTAATCACAAACGCCTTGGATCATGGCTTTGACACTAACAACAAAGGCAGCATCAACATTAAAGCCAGGCTGGAGAAAGGTTGGGTATCTATTACGGTTTCTGACAACGGCAAGGGCATTGAGCCCAGCTTTATCCCCCAGATCTTCGACCCTTTCGTTACCACAGGTCGCGGCAAGGGCAACTCTGGCCTGGGGCTGCACTTTGTCTACAACTGGGTCGTGAGCGTGCTTCGCGGCAAAGTCAAAGTCCAATCCCGGCTAGGCCAAGGCACCACGTTCTTCCTACAACTCCCACAGAATCTCGAAACACCGGCGCTGTGATCCGTATAAATAAGGGAGGTACAGCGGTGGGTGAGCCTCGAAGTGAAAGCGCTGCTTTCACGCAGGCGACAACTTTGCCTGGAGCAAAGTTGAACATCGGAGCCAAGCGACGATGGCCCGAAGGGCGAGGACAGGGACAGTCCGAGTAGTGCGAGCACACCGGATGTGCGAACGGGGTGACTGGCCAGGGAAGGTTTCCGAGAGGGGACGGCTTTCATAGCAATGTGAGAGGCGAGAGCAAAGAGCCACTTTTGAAGCCTGGCGGTGGCCAGGGCCGCGCAGAGCGCGACCCGCTACGCCGGGCAGCATGAAACTGTTCATGCCGCTATTCCCGGCTTCGCCCTCCTCTCACAGGGGAAGGACACTGCCTGCGGCAGCGGCTTGTTTGCTTGCCTCCATGAGAGGTGAAGCTACATCACATGGCGACAAGCGCGTCGGGAACCGGCGCTTGGACGTGCGCAGCACGGTCCCGAAGGGACGACGCACAAGGACGTGCGTTGCCATGCCACACCGCTTGCGGCGGTGGCCGTGATGTACGGGTGGGTCACCGCCGGGCGTAGCCCAAATGCAAAAAGCCGGGGGCGCCGAGCCCCGGCCTTTCTCTCGCCCGAGGTGGGCCCAGACTTTTGCGTTTCGTGTTAGGTGCCTGGCGGTGGCCAGGGCCGCGCAGAGCGCGGCCCGCTACGCCGGGCAGCATGAAACTGTTCATGCTGCTATTCCCGGCTTCGCCCTCCTCTCACACGGGAAGGACGCTGCCTGCGGCAGCGGCTTGTTTGCTTTCGCCATGTGAGGTGAAGCTACATCACCTGGCGACAAGCGCGTCGGGAACCGGCGCTTGGACGTGCGCAGCACGGTCCCGCAGGGACGACGCACAAGGACGTGCGTTGCCATGCCACACCGCTTGCGGCGGTGGCCGTGATGGGCGGGTGGGCGCCGTTGGGCGCTATAAACGAAAAAACCCCAGCCGTAAGGCTGGGGTTCTTCGTTTATTAGGTGCCTGGCGGTGACCTACTCTCACATGGCGAATGCCACACTACCATCGGCGCGGCTGCGTTTCACTTCTGAGTTCGGAATGGAGTCAGGT